>CALEZK010000001.1 GCA_937928585.1 uncultured bacterium
GGGTCACGTCGCGAAAGGTCCAAACCCGGCCACACAGCGTGTCTCCCATGACAAGTGGCAGGGAGGATCGGATGAAGACGCGTCCGTCCCGAAAATGAAGGGTGTCGTTTGACGCGTTGTAGGATCGATAGATCTCGCGAACTTTGTACAAAAACTGTTCGGGGTTCTCAAGTTGATCGAGCACAAAGTTCAACAGTTCGTTGTCGTCACCCGCTTCGATGAGGTCAGGGGGTATTCGCCACATCTTCGCGAATTGTCGGTTGGAAGTGATCAAATGACCGCACTCGTCTACCGCGAGTATACCGTCCGCTGTGGAGTCGAGAGTCGCATGAAGCACTTCTTCTTTTCGCGCAAGATTCGCAATCAACTGTTCCTTGCGCGTCAGTAGCGATTCCAATTCGCTGACCCGCCATCGCAATGCAGCAAGGTCTCCTTCGACATTCTTCGAAGGTTGCTCTTCACAACTACTCATGTATTCGCTTCCTTTTCAGCCGCCACTGGTGCGGCATGAACGCTCCAACGTAAGTATGGAACTGGGACGCGCAAGTTTCAATTCAGGCAGGGAATGGCGGGAAAAACGCTCCGGAAAGTCGTGCTAGGACTCCAAAGGTGAGAAAACGATGTTCGCGAAGGACACAATTCCGCCGGCTGGGTCCGGCGCATGGTCGTAATGCACCAATTCGCCCCGGTGTATCGTCCCTTCGACCGTCTTCAGAGCGGAATAGATGCAATTGACACCACAAACCCGCCGCGCATTGTCGTCCCGCATTACGGATGCAAACCATTCTTCTGCATCGACGGCCAACAGTGGTTCAATGTCTTCCAGATCGCGTGACCGTATCGACGCCAGGACTTGATCGTCGACTTCGATGTCATCGCCGAATCTCCGCCCCACATGCGAAAAATCCGCGGACGCAATCACGCTCACGCGCATGCCGGATTCAGCTATCGCGGCCCTGCAAGCGGCCAGAAACTCGTGGACTTCCGCGGCGATGCTATTTTCTTCATTCAGAAACGGACCGCAGAGGATGGGCACGATTCTGACTCCGTCACCGTATAGGTGCCGCAACATCACGGCGTGAAACTCTATGGAATGTTCCGCGCGATGCACGAACTCATTGATGAAAACGTCCCACGAACACCCTGCGGCAATGCGCTCCACCAACGCAACGTCCGTTTCAACCAAGCCAAGTGGCGTGTCAAAATGTTTCTTTGTCAGCACGAAGGGCGTTGGCGAACCCGCATGCGCCACACCGAAGATAAACACTACTTCCGGCGCATCGTGCGCGAGCAAGCGCGCGTACCCGTGCGCATACGTCCCCCCGCCGCGTTCGTAATCAATATGCGGTACCACAAGGCAGCGCAATAAGCTTTCTTGTTTCTCCAAGGCTCCAGGCTTTTTCTTTGGTCCCTCGGCACGCGTGAACTGATCGTCTAGATAAAGCCTCAACGCCGCGGGGTCCTTCGGATAGGCCTTCCCATCAAGATACGCCGGCCGAATGGGCGATTCCCCAAAGCTGTCCACCGCCTGGGCACGAATCGAGAGGTACGATTCGGACAAGAGAAAACCATGCTCATCCAGAAAGGCAACCACGCGCTCCACGTCTTCTTCGCGAAGTACCCCGCCCCCCGTTGCATTGGCAAAAGCTGCCTGAACGTCTGCCACCTCCCGCGCGCCATCGAGTTGCGCGGCAATAAAGTACGCAACCGGCGTCAGTACGAGCGGGTCCTCGACGATTCCCTCGGCGTCACTCAACAGAACGCCGGTCTCCCCCTCGTGTTCAACGGGCGTAATGTCGAGATATCGAAGTGGTGGCAATGGCATGATGGCGGCACTATACCTTTGCGTCGCATGCCACTCAAGCATTGATTGAAGATTGCGCGACATCTCCCCAATTCGTATCCTTACAAACCGAGTGAAAACAGGGCTTGGCAGCGTAGCTGGTGGGAGCCGCGCGCTGCATTACCGGGAGCGATAGTAGTGCCGCCGAAGGAACTGATCGAAAAGTTTATCAACGAAGACGTTGCGAACGCCTTGAAGACTTGTTGTTCCAGAAGGCTTCATGCCGTGATCGCATCTCCAACCTCGGGTGGATCGGTCAAGGCTAATTTTCTTCGACAGAGCGACGACACGCTCATATTTGAAGTGCGTGGGCAGGCGGGTGCGATATTCGACAAGCTTACACCCGCGGTTGTCTCCTATTTGGCCGACAACACACTCCACGTCTTTGTTGGGGCCGTGATCGCATTCCTTCCATCTCCCTCAACTGGAACACTCACACTGACCATACCGCCTTTTATTCTACAGCCGGACATGCGCCGTTTTTTTCGCATACCCCTGGTTGAAGCGGGTCGCGTAAGCGTCGTCATGGAAGACCAGGGGTATACTGTCATGGAACCAAAGCTCATCGATTTGAGCGCGGGCGGAATGCTGGTCGAGTTTGCGTTGGGAGAGGACCCAAAACTCGAACCTAAAAGCGCGTTGAAGGTGAAGCTGCAGCTGGACGAAGCCGTCGCAAGTTATCTCGCGGAAGTGCGCCACTCCCGACCCGGAAGCTACGGTCTCATGTTCGTCGAGTCACCCGACGCCACAAAAGCCCTGGAAGATGAAGACGCCTTGAAAAAAATCCTCGCGGATCTCGAGCAACTCTGGGTTGCGCGCCGGCTGGGCTAACCAGAAGCATTCACCAAAAGCGTCTTCTCAAGCAAAGTCGGAAATCTGCTACCGATCAAAGCGCCCCAAATACTCAAACCCCGCGCTACAATCGATACTAGCGGTCTGTCTGACGCCTGTCCACGAATACACAACTCTTGCCTTTCGGTTGTGCCATCTGCCGCGTCTGCGCAAGTACCTCGAACAACTTCTTTGCGCTCTTATAATGTCGGAACTGCGTGTGCGCTACCCCGATCGATAGCGCCATCAACGGATACTTCGCCTCCCGGTTGTGTTTGTCCGTGGCGATAATGTATCCCCGCTGCATTTCCTGCGGCGAGTAAATCTGCCCCACACTCTGATCGAACATCTGCATCAGCGTGCTGCAAAAACGTTCGTAGTCTTCAAGGTTGACCAGCACCACAAAATGCTCGCCGCCCAAATGCGCGATAAAGCTCTCGTACAAACCAATATTGTGCGTAAGCTTCGTCAAAAGCTGGGACATGAACTCCAAGGCCCGCTTTTGCCCCTGCTGCCCATATGCCACGCAATAGGGTTTGAATCCCACCATGTCGATATAGCAGCACGCGATTGCCATTCCCCGCGCAAGGCGATGGTTCACCTCTCGCTTGATGGCCTCGGTCCCCGGCAGATTCGTCAATGCATTGTGCTTGACGATCGTCTCTTGAAGCGCGCCAAGCGCGCCGATCTTTTCCGTCAAATGATCAAGCTTGAACGGCTTGGCCAGAAAGTCATCCGCTCCCTGCTCCAGCCCATGCATGACCTCGGGCTCTTCTCCCAAAGCCGTCAATATCAAGATCCCAATCTTGTACAACTCCGGATCCTTCCGAAGCCTGCGGCAAATCTGATACCCCGTCACCCCGGGAAGCATGATGTCCAAAATCGCCAACTCCGGGCGCACCTCCTTGGCCTTTTCAAAGG
>CALEZK010000002.1 GCA_937928585.1 uncultured bacterium
GCGTAATCCTATCGATTCACAATTGATTGAGCAAGGCGCGGCAATCCCTCAAATCAAAGCAGGTGAAGTATTTCGTCAAACCGTTCCGCGAATGTGTGGCACAAGGACTTCGTGCCACTCTCCTCGATATTACCGCCGGCAAATCCGACGGCTGCAAACCCCGCGAGGCGTATCGAGCAAACCCCTGCCCCGCTGTCTTCAATGCCGATCACGTGATGGCGATCGGAAAACTCGAATCCCAACCCAACCCGCGCGGCTTCCGCGTAAAGCCAGGGATGCGGCTTGGGCGACAATTCGCCGAGGGTGCCGGGTTCTCCGTTGCGCATGGCGAATCCCGCGGTGATGATGGCGTCGTAGAAGTCTTTCGGGTCACCCATGCCCAGTGTTTGAAATGCTGAGACTATCTCCGGCCATGCCTTTTGGTACAGGCCGGAAGTGACCAGGCCGATGCGAATCTTGCGCGCTTTCAATTCCAGCAGAAAGTCTTTGAGACCTTCGACGGGTGTGAACGCGCCTTCCTTGCCATGTCCATCGAGAATCGCCTGCATCTCGCGTTCCGTATGCTCGAAGTAATAGTGTCGCGCTTCTTCGACGGTCTTCCCAGGACAATATTTCACGATGCAATACTTTAAGTGCTCAGAAACACTATGGCCGGAGACGTGTGGCAAATCGGCGTCTTCAAGTTCGAATCGCGGATTTCCCAACAGGGATGCAATGCTGCACTGAATGATCCAAATCCAGAACGATTCACTGCGCACGCTGGTGCCGTCGAGATCCATCAGGACCGCGCGTACGGGCCGTTCGATCTTCACCGGGTGAACGGGATAGTAGGCGGGATATCCCATGGCCGAGGTGACGTACGCGAGGGTCTTATCCTCGAATGCGATGAACTCGACCTTGCGATCGCCCGTCGCGGCGATAGCCTGTACGCCAGACTTGCCGACGGTGAAAGCGCCATTGGAGGTGTGCTCGAGAAAACGAAAGCCATCTTGGGAAGAAAACTGACCAAGGTCGGGGAACGGTATTACAGGCTGCACACGGATTCCTTCTAAGTCGGTGGCACAGAAATCTTTTCTTTTGCGAGCCATTCTGGCCGCGAGATATTTATGTGATCGGTCCGCCCTTTCTCGTCGAAGTCTATTTGAAAGTAAAGTAGATCAACGTCGTAGTGTGCGCTTTGCGCGGTAAATCGCGGATTATCGTCGACAAAACGGGGAGTTCCCAAATGCAAATCGACGCGCCGTCGATTTGCCATTTCGCTCACTGGGATCTCAACTCCATCCAGCATAATTTTGCTCTTATATGGAGAATACTCCGACCATACGTCGGTCGCGCGAAGAGTGAGAGAAAACGAATCAAGCTTGAGGTTTTCGGAAGCGGCGAAACCAACACCGCGGTCATAGTAGCGACAATGCAGTGTTGTGGGGCCGTCGATACACTTATCCCCATCATTCCAACAAATCCCCATGCACGTAAAATCGGATGCTGGCCCTAAGGGTCGAAGTCCTTTTATGGGCTCTCCTATGCCCACCCCGCAGAGCAGGCCTCGGTAGAGATCTACTGTGACTTCAAACGCTTCGTCGCGCAGCCACTTCACAGTGGGATCCCGATGGCGCCGATCGCGCCAAGCGTCGCGAATTCGTTCGAGGAGATTCACACAAAATCCTCCGATGCAGTATTCTACCACTAACTGGACTGGTACGCACCACCACTACCTGCGCTTCCAGTTCCGATGTGCGGGAATTATTCTTGGCGACAGCGGTATGAATGTCAGACTTTGGTCGCCTTTGGCGGGTTTTTCAAGATCGATTCGACGGCAGACGCCATTTCATGCACTTGTGTGGCGGACTCAAAATAATGGGCCACGCCCGCTTCGAGCGCGGCTTTCTTCTCCACTGCCGGCCCGCCGAACATGATCACGGGCAGTTTCGAGAGAGAGTGTAGTTCTCTAATGGTTTTGAGCACATCGATGCCCCGAAACGGCTTTAAGTCTGATGCGAGAATCAGGAGCGCGGGGGCGGCTGCACGCAACCAATAGAAACCGTCGACAATGCTTGGAGCCACAGTGACCTCGTAACCTTTCGCTGTCAGCTCCTGGTTCAAGGTGCCGATGCTCTTGAGATCGCCGGTGATTACCAGCACATGATTCGTATGATGCGCGCCCGCGCGAAGCTTGGCGGCGGCCGTGGCAACGATGAACTCGATTTCATAGCGTAATCGGTCTTCGAGTACCTCCGCCCACTTGCAGCCAAGCCATGCACCACCTTGTGTCGCTCCGGCGGCGCAGACGGATAGCTCAATCGAAACGGCGCCGCCGTCGCCGGGAAGTTCGAAACCCAATGTAGCGAGAGCGCCTTGCGCAATCGTTCGATCACTTTCGATTCTACAACCGCCAGCGCTCAAGTCTTGAATGGTTCCTGGGAAGGGCTCGCCGTCCTTCGGACTAATGGTGCACGGGATTCGCACCTGGGCGCGTTGGTGTTTGCGAACGCGGGTGAGCGTGATGCTGTGCGGCCAGGACATACGCACGTAACTGAAGTGGCTACCGCTTCCGAGATCCAGCAGGGTTGCATCGAGGCCGCAAGCATCGCCATCTGCCAGAAAACGCAACTTGCACGAATCTCCCGCGCGCGGACTTATCCCCAATTCAGCCTCGCCGGGCATGTCGAGCAGCACGTATGACCCTCGTTGCCACCCGCGAATGATCATGCGCGCGGAGATTTCGTTGCCGCGCCGTGGTTGTATATAGAGAACTGCCGGCCTGCCGACGTCCAGGCACCGTTCAACTTCATCCAGATCCGTCATGCCCGCATGATTCCCATTTCCCCCTGCCAAAACGCAACCTGAAGATAGTAGCAAATTTGATTCGCTGTTGACTCGGAAGCGCATCAGCCATTCACATGCACCACTGGCACTAAGCGCCGCAGTGCGCTAGACTGAATGCCGGAGTCCACGGTGCAGGATACCGGCGCAATGCCGGGCAGTATTTCATTGGGCGCATGCCGCCTCGGGAGATCGACGATGGCAACCGCAACACTTCCTTCCATGCTTCCTTCCGTTAAATCCTTTGTGGCGGAATCCCGCCCGATGCTAATCAACGGCAAATGGGTGCAGGCAGCTTCGGGCAAGACTTTCGATGTGTTCAACCCCGCAACAGGCGAGATTCTCGCGCACGTTGCTGCAGGCGACAAGTCCGACATTGACGCGGCGGTGAAGGCGGCGCGCGCGGCTTTTGAACATGGCGCTTGGGCTTCGATGACACCATCCGATCGCGGCAAACTCATTTGGAAGCTCGGTGACCTGATTGAAAAACACCTCGAAGAATTTGCGCAGCTTGAAAGCCTGGACAACGGCAAGCCGCTTACCGTCGCGCGCGTGGCGGATGTTCCGCTCGCGGCCGACCTATTCCACTACATGGCGGGATGGGCAACGAAGATCGAGGGCAACACGATTCCTATTTCGGTGCCGTACGCGCCGGGCGCGAAGTTTTTCGCATACACCACGCGCGAACCTATCGGCGTCGTCGGACAGATCATTCCCTGGAACTTTCCATTGTTGATGGCCGCATGGAAACTGGGCCCCGCGCTTGCCGCTGGCTGCACTGTTGTGTTGAAGCCTGCAGAACAAACGCCACTGTCCGCCTTGCTGCTCGGCAAGTTGATCTGCGAGGCGGGATTTCCTGATGGGGTTGTGAACATCGTGACGGGTTTTGGCGAAACCGCGGGCGCCTCGCTCGCGCAACACCCTGGCATCGACAAGATTGCTTTCACCGGCTCGACCGAAGTCGGCAAACTCATTGTACAAGCCGCCGCAAAAGACCTGAAGAAGGTTACGCTCGAACTCGGTGGTAAATCGCCGAACGTCGTCTTCGCGGATGCCGACGTGGAACTCGCGATTCAGGGCGCGGCCAACGCGATCTTCTTCAACCACGGGCAATGCTGTTGCGCGGGTTCACGCCTGTATGTCGAACAGGAGATTTTTGACGATGTGGTCAACGGCGTTGCCGGGGCAGCACGCAACATCAAGGTCGGCGCGGGCTTCGACCCCGAAACGCAGATGGGGCCGTTGGTATCCGAGGAACAACTCAACCGCGTTTCGGGATATCTGGACGCCGGTTTCGCGGAGGGCGCGGAGGCCCTCTGTGGCGGCAAGCGCGCGGGTGAATCCGGCTACTTCGTGGAGCCGACGGTGCTCGTGAAGACGAACCACAAAATGAAAGTCGTGCAGGAGGAAATCTTCGGGCCCGTCGTAACCGCAATGCCGTTCAAGAAAGCGGAAGACATCGCCCCTGTCGCGAACGACACCGTTTACGGACTCGCCGGGGGCATCTGGACGCGCGACGTTTCAAAAGCGCATCGTGCGGCTGCGCAGCTCCGCGCTGGGACGGTGTGGATTAATTGCTATAACGTTTTCGATGCCGCGATGCCTTTTGGCGGGTACAAACAATCCGGCTGGGGGCGCGAAATGGGCCACGACGCATTGGAAAACTATACCGAGACGAAGGCAGTTTGTATTGCCCTTTAGCTCCTAATTCGCAACTCAAGCAAAGGTGATCGCATGTCACAAATAACACGCCGTGAATTCGCCGGAAGCATGGTCAACTCCGTGCTTGCCTACGGGCTAATTGACATGCTCTGGACGCAGAACCTGTTTGCCGATTCGGTCAAGCCGGTCATCGACCAGTGGTTCAAGGAACTCTATTCCATCGGCGAAGACTTGCATGGCCAGAAAATGAAAGACACGGACTTTCAGGCAAAGATGGAGGGACTATTCCGGAGGGTCGATCTTGCGGAATTGGCCAAGGCGACCGATCTCTCGGGCATTAAACAGCGCGTTGACATCCCCGCGAACGGCGCGTACAGCGCCTCCTTCGATCTTAGCAAGGTTGAAGGCCTGCCCGAGGAGCTGAATTTTGGAAGGCAGATTTTCTGTCTTAGAAAAGATCGCGCAATCGTGCCACATGGCCACAGCAACATGTGTACAGGCTTCATTGTGCTTGAAGGCGAGTTTCGCGGTCGCCACTACGACAAGCTCGAAACTGCCGAAGACCACTACATCATCAAGCCAACCATTGACGACGAGTTTCAGCCTGGCGGCGTATCCACAATCTCCGATCACAAGGACAACATTCACTGGTTCCGGTGTACCTCCGAAACGGGCTTCATCTTCAATGCCCATTTCGACGGCTACGCCTCCGACATCACAATACCCACCGGCCGACTCTACCTCGATCCCGAAGGCGAGAAGCTCGCCGGTGGCCTAATCAAAGCACCCAAGATGAGTTCGACTGAGTGCCATGCGAAGTATGGATAAGAATGTCACGCATTGATGTAGGTGAGGGATGTTTTTTGGGGCACCACACCAACATGTGATACGCTTTTGGAATGGAAACGATTAACGCCATCATGGAACCTGATGCGGACGGCACACTCCACATTCCCGTTCCAGAATCTTTGCGGAACGGTAAAGTTGCCGTTAGCGCGACGTTGCGACCCGCCAACGGAGTTTCAACACCCACACCAGAGCAGCTCGCGCAGCGTCGTACCGCCCTTGATGGACTTCGCGAGTCCGGCGAAATTGCCAGGATCATCCCCGATCCCGTTGCGTGGCAACGAGAGCAACGACAGGACAGGCCTTTGCCAGGAAGAGATTAGTGCATGCTGTGCGACAGCAATATTCTGATTTATGCTGCGCATCCGGATGACACCATATGCATGGATTTCATTGTTTCGCAAGGTGTGGCAATCGCCAGTGTGACGCGAATCGAAGTACTGGGTTATCCAGGTTTCCGCGAAATTTCTCAAGAATCAAAACATCGTTTGCGCGATCTACTTATGTCCCTTGACGAACTAAACCTGACGGATGACGTAATAGAACGTGCAACTGGATTGCGGCAGGAACGGCGCATAAGTTTGGCTGATGCAATTGTAGCGGCAACGGCACTTGTACATGATTTGACACTCGCAACTCGTAATGTCGCCGATTTCAAAAACATTCCTGACCTTCGCGATCTGGATCGTCGCTACTCTCCATAGGCAACCTTCTCGCACTCAACGCGCGTCTTTGGGTGTGTTTCTTGGGAAACGAAGGCATTGCGGGGCGATGAATCAATAAGAATTTGTGAACTTTGCAGACGTCGGTTGTCACCTAAAGTTACAACCGAGGCTCCACTGGTTCGCTCTCCATGGCAAGGACGGCGAATACGCACTCATGCACACGGTACAGGGGCTCTCGCTGTACAAACCGCTCCAGCCCTTCAATCCCCAAGGCAAACTCGCGAATGGCAAGCGAGCGCTTGCCACTCAAACCGCGCGCGCGCAATCGCTGCAGGTTTTCAGGAGCTGTATATTCCGGCCCATAGATGATTCGAAGATATTCCCGCCCCCGGCACTTCAGCGCAGGCTGTACGAGTCCGCGCGGACCTTTAGTCACGAAGTCCATCGGCTTCACAACCATTCCTTCTCCGCCGTTCGACGTCAGCGCTTCCCACCACGCAATTGCCGATGACAATTCATCAGGATTTGCAAGTGCAACAGTCCTGTACGACGTTGCCATCATCAATGGCCGGGCATTGTTTTCAGCGTCGGCCTTTGCCAGCCGTTCTGCCCACAGCATATGGATTTCGTGATTCTTATCGCTGTGCACGCACCCTTCTGATGCGATTAGGTGGAATGGCGCAAGCTTCAGATCGTCAATACTCGACACAGTCCAACAGTACTTTCGATACGCTTTTTCATATGCCTCACACATGGAGCGACGCGAAATAGTTCGTTCCCTCAAATCGGGGGAGTCAGACTTCGCGGCGGAATCAGACAAGTCGACCCCGCGCGCAATTGCGGCATTCAACAATTCCACAGAACTGGACAATGCTGCACGCGAGGCCGCCCCTACCGGCGCGTATTGATTCTGCAACAATGCCTGTGCTTTCGCGGACCAAGGCATCAATTCACAGTCAATACACATCCAATCGGATTCGAGTTCATCCCACAGCCCGGCGCGTTCCGCCGCAGCCGACACCCGTGTGAGAACTGCTTGTTCCGTAGTGACATCGTCGAAAAAGCTGCGTCCTGTACGCGTGTAACAAACGCCCATAGATGGCTTGGCCATGCGAAAGCGCCGTTCCGCAACGGACGCATCTCGGCATAACACCACTACTGCTCGCGACCCCATGTGTTTTTCCTGACAGATCACGCGCTCAACGCCTTCTTTTCGGAAATACGCGAATGCCTCGGCAGGGCGTTCAAGCATGTCCGGTTCGGAGCTCGTTTCCGACGGCGACATCGTTGGCGGCAAATAGATAAGCCAACGCGGATCGATGGCGAAACGGCTCATGGTCTCCAGCGCTGCCGCAGCGTTTTCCTCTCGAACCGTTATATTCGAGCGTAAGCGCGTTGCAACCACACGCTTACCAAGAACATCATCAATGTGCAAAGCATCATCGGCGCGCGGGGGCACTGTCGCGATGACAACCGGGCGTACAGGCGCTGCGTACTCGCGTTGCGCGGGCACGGACACGATCTCGCGTTCTGGATAGCGAAGCGCGGTAAGCTTTCCGCCAAAGACACATCCCGTGTCGATATTGATAGTCCGATTGATCCATTCTGGTTCCGGCACGGGCGTATGTCCGTAAACCACCATGGAACGGCCACGATAGTCCTGTGCCCACGGATACCGCACCGGCAACCCGAACTCGTCTGTTTCTCCAGTCGTTTCGCCGAAAAGCGCGAAATCACGTACGGCTCCAGAACCCCGCCCTTGCATGGATTCCTTCATGCCAGCATGTGCGACTACTAGTTTTCCACCGTCGAGTACATAGTGGCTGACGAGACCGTCTATGAAGGCAACAACTTGGCTCCGAAACTCGGCAGATTCGATCTCCATCTCGGCAAGCGATTCTGCTAGACCATGCCTAATCTGTACATTCTTGCCACGCAATTTCCGAAGAAGTTTAATATCGTGATTTCCGGGCACACAAATCGCCAAACCGCTTTGTACCATGCTCATTACGAGTCGTAAAGAATCGACAATGCGAGGGCCGCGATCGACCAAATCGCCGAGGAAAATTACCTTTCGCGTTGCAGGAGCGGCGACGGAAATCCCAAACGGCGCATCTTCGCGCTTTTCGATTTCATACCCCAGCTTTCGCAAGAGCGCCTCGAGCTCGTCGCAACAACCGTGAACGTCGCCGATGATGTCAAATGGACCGTGATCGTGTTTACGATTATTCCATAGAGGCTGACGCACGATTGAGGCGGCGGCAATCTCCTCTTCCGACTGAAGTACAAAGGAATGCCGGAACCCTTCGCGCCGAATGCCGCCCAGACCGCGCTTGAGTTGCGCGCGTTGGTTTACCAATACGTGCGCCCCAAACGTCCGGTCGGCCCGACTACGATTGCGTTCTTCACACACGCGAATTGGAACGTCCAGAATAATGGCAACGGGCAAGCAATGAAACTTGCGCGCAATCTCAACCAATTGCTTTCGAGATTCCGGCTGCACGTTTGTCGCGTCGATGACGGTCAGTCGTCCCGCAGCGAGGCGCTTCTCTGCGATGAAACGCAGCACTTCGAACGCGTCTTTCGTTGCGCTTTGATCATTCTCATCGTCTGACACCAACCCCCGGCAATAGTCCGAGGACAAAACCTCCGTCGCCTTGAAATGTCGCCGGGCAAACGATGATTTTCCGGAACCGGAAATTCCGATCATAACTACCAATGACAACTCTGGAATCGTAATGGTCATCGTTCGAACACCGCCATTTGCGTTGGCGGGCCAACCTCTGGGTCATCAGGACCAACAGGTTCAAAG
>CALEZK010000003.1 GCA_937928585.1 uncultured bacterium
AACAAGCACAATCGGAGATCATCGCCGAACCGGAGAAACCTGTTCGAGGGCGGCCGAAGCGGCAGCGTTCGAAAGTACCCGACACCTCCCCCTATCGGGGTGCAGAGATTGCCGCGGCACTGGCTAGCGGCGACCAGGCGCTCGCGCGAACCCTCGTGAAAACTGCAATCGCAGAAGTGGACGCACCCGTCGACCTGTTGCTCGCGGCGCGGTGCGCGCGTACCGTTGCCCTGGCAAGCGCGACCTTGGAGGCAGCCGAACGCGCGCGCACCGACACCACGGATGCCTGGGCACAGTTCCCGGCATTCCTGAGCACCGTGCGTTCTGCATTGTCCGATACGGACCTCGCAAAGGCAGCGATGGCGCTGTTCGCGCCGATTGTCCCCCGGCGGCAGCAACGTCCTGCCGACAATGTGCTCTTGGAGTTGGACCGCATGGTAATGGGCCGCATGCCGGATTCAGTGCAACTCGGGGAGATCGCCCAACGCCTGGGCAAGCACCCGACAGCGATAACCCATCACCTGCAACGCAAGTACGGGCTGTCGTTTACACAGTATGTCGGCCGACTTCGCATTGATAAGGCAAAGGAACTGCTGCGCAGAACCCGATTGGGCGTGGGCGAAGTCGCGGCGCGCGTCGGCATTGCCGATCAAAGTAATTTCACCAAACTGTTCCGCAAGTTCGAGGGGATCTCGCCCCTCCAGTACCGTGAACAGTATCGCGCGCACCGTTGATCGACACTGCCGGTTTGCGGCGCTTGGGCCGCCTTCGCTACACTATGCTGATCCCTGTGGCCACATTTGGAAAGGAATTCGCACGTGAAAGCGGTACTTGCGCTGGAAACGGGGGAGATTTTTGAGGGTACGGCCGTTGGTGCCGAGGGCGAGTCTTTTGGCGAACTCGTCTTCAATACCAGCATGACCGGCTACCAGGAAATTCTCACCGATCCGTCGTATGCGGGCCAGATCGTTACCATGACCTACCCGTTGATCGGCAATTACGGTGTCAACCCGGAAGACGTCGAATCCCGCAAACCGTTCGTGGAAGGGTTTGTCATGCGTGAGTGCTGCCATCAGCCCAGCAACTGGCGCTCCAAACAAACGCTGCCGGAATATCTAAAGGAACATGGCATCATCGGCATCGAAGGTGTCGACACGCGCAAAATCACCAAACTGCTGCGCACGCAAGGCGCGAAGAAGTCCGTGCTCAGCACAGTCGATTTCGATCACGCCAGCCTCGTGCAGAAAGCAATCGCCTCTCCCGATATGGCAGGAAGCGATTACGTCAAAACCGTCAGCGTGACAGAACCCTACACATGGAACCCGTCCTTCAAAGGGAAATATAAAGTCGTCGCGTTCGATTACGGCATCAAATACAACATTCTTCGCTTGCTCGAAGCGAACGGCTGCAACATCGTCGTCATGCCGGCAACAGCCACCGCCGAAGAAGCGCTCGCGCAAAAACCGGACGGTATCTTCCTGTCGAATGGCCCGGGCGATCCCGCGGCCCTGCCCTACATCTACCCCACGATTCAGGGCCTGATGGGCGTAAAACCGATCTTTGGAATTTGTCTCGGGCACCAGCTGCTCGGGCACGCCCTCGGTGGCACAACCTATAAACTGAAGTTCGGCCATCGCGGGGGCAATCAACCCGTGTTAAACCAACTCACGGGAACGGTCGAAATCAGTTCGCAAAACCACGGGTTCGCGGTCGATCCGAAATCGCTGGATGAATCCAAGGTGCGCGTCACCCACGTCAACCTGAACGACGGTTCCGTCGAAGGATTGGAACACAAGGAACTGCCCATCTTCAGCGTGCAGTATCACCCCGAGTCATCACCCGGCCCCCACGACAGCCGCTATCTCTTCGAACGATTCATCAAAATGATGGAAGATTCCAAATTGCGGAATTGATTCTAGTACAGCTTATTCAAGCTACCGCGTCTCGCGCTTCAATAGTGATAACGGCAGGCGAGAATTCGAACGCGCGTTTCTGAAACCTCGTACACTAACCGATGTTCACGATCGATGCGTCGAGACCAACAGCCTGCGAGCTGATGTTTTAGCGGTTCTGGCTTACCGAGTCCGGTAAAGGGGCGCGTCTTGCATTCGTTTGCCATACGGAGAATACGTCTGAGTTTGGCTGGATCTTTTCGCTTCCACCAATTGATATCGTCGAGTGCGTTTTGATCGAACTCAACCTCTCGGACAACGTTTTCCATTCGTGCCTCTGACTATTCGACGCAGTCGAGACTCTTGAATTCTTGCAATTATAGCGTTCGCTCGAAGCCCAAGTGGCTTTTCTCCTAAAACATCAACATCTGGAAGTCTTAAAAAATCTTAATTGCGTCAACTCTTTCGTGATGATTTCTTGGGCGCGAGCTTTTGTTCAATTTCCTCAAGCGACACGCCGCCCTTACGTCTGCGAGCGTCCAGAAGTCGCTGCTTCATCGTGTCGCTACGAAGTAAATATGCGGTCTCTCTGGCAGCGGCTATCTCCCGCCATAACGCAATAGGGACAATCACCGCGGTATCTTCGCCTTTGTCATTGTGAACATACTGTACGCGATTGCTTGCCATTCTGCCTCCAAGGCCATTTGTAAACAGCCAATTTCTCTTTGCGTTATGAAGTGTACTAGCCAGAACGAGTTTTCGGCAACTCCCGTTTGTAAATTCCACTTCGACGACTTCAGCAGTCTTTACGTCTCGCTCAGCCGTTCCACCATTCGCTTGATTCCGCCCAGCGTCATGTCTTCCATCGGAAAAATCTCGCGTATGCGATTCAGCGTGTATCCGCCGTAGGCGTTGGGCCAATACGTTTTCGCAATCGGGTTGAGCCAGACCGTGTGCGTGAACCGCTCCGCGATGCGCCGCAACCAGTACGCGCTCGATCGCGCCTCCCGCGCATAGTGATAAAGCGAACCGTGCGGCGACTCCAGTTCCTCCGGCGCCATCGTGGCATCGCCAAAGATCACGATGCGTGTATCGGGATTTCGCTGAAGCAGTTGTTCGGTGGGAAACTTCTTGGACCGGCGAAAATCGGTGTAGACGTTCTGATAAACCGTGTTGTGAAAGTAATAGGTCGTCATGTCATGGAACCGCTCGTGCATCTTGCGGAACAGTAGCCGCGTAATCTGCACGAAGGGATCCATCGAGTAGCCGCCGTTGTCGATCAACAGCACAAGATCCATTCGATTGCGCTCTTCGCGCTCGAATACAAGATCGATCTCGCCGCCGTTCTGCGCGGTACGCCGAATGGTCTCGTCCAGGTTTAGTTCCGCGCGCGGCCCCACGTTCTGCATGTGCTTCATGGATTCCAGCGCCTGCCGTATGTTCTCCGCGCGCACGGGTGTTTTGTCTGCGTAGGAAACGTAGCGTCGATCAGCGATGACAGAAAGCGCGCTGCGGTTGCGCGACTGTCCCTCGACACGTACGCCGCGCTGCGCGTTGCCCGAGTTGCCAAACGGAGAGTTGCCCCCTTGCCCCACCCATTTGCTCCCGCCTTCGTGCGCCTCCATCTGCTCGCGAAGCGTTTCCCAGAACTTGTCCATGAGTTCTTCCGCGGACATCGTATAGATCGCGCGTTCGGGCAGTTTGCCCTCCGCAATCTGTTGGGCAAGCCAATCTTTGAACGGTTTGGTGCGCAGGAGATCAAGATCGCCCTCCGCAACGGCTGGAACGTCTATGCCAAAGAAGTAGTAGGTAAACGCGCGCTCGAAAGCGTCCTGATGCTCCTTGCGACGCACAAAGGTGAGTTTGCATAGCACGAACAAATCGTCGAGCGAACGCACAAGACCAAGGTCGAATCCACGATTCAGATCAAGGAGATCTTTCGGACTGACCGGCACCCCGTAGGACCGCAGCAGGAACAAAAAATCGGAGAACAGCGCCGTCGAATACGTCTTGGACTCGATCATGACTGCCTCGATTGCGCGCAGATAAGGTTCAGCCCTTGCGCACCGGTGTTCGCTATAACGCAGCGATTCGTTTCGCCAATTGCTTCGCCATGCCCTCGGCCACTTTCGGCTTCTCGTGCTGGACCATCACGCGAATGATCGGCTCCGTGCCAGAGGGCCGAATGACCACCCGGCCCGTGCCTGCAAGCTCTTCTTCGGCAGATTTCCGGACGCTGTCAATGGCGTCCGCCGCGGGAACCGCCTTCCCATTCAACGGCACAGTCTGGTGCGCTTCGGGCATCGGATGGTAGATCGACGCGAGCGATGACAAAGGTTGATCGCGCCGGATCATCGTCGCTAGTACCTGCAGAGCCGCGATAAGCGCATCACCCGTGACATTGTGTTCAAGCAATAGCATGTGCCCGGAAGATTCACCCCCGAGTGTCAGCCCTTTCTCCCGCATCGCTTCCACCACGAACCGATCGCCGACTTTGGTCCACACCATGCTCCCGCCGTGCGATTCGATTACTTTCGCAAGCCCGCCGTTCGCCATGATGTTGCTCGCAATTGCTTTGCCGGGCAGCGCATCCCGCTCAAGCATGTCTACGCCAAGAATCGCAAGCAAGGCATTGCCGTCCAGCAACCGTCCGTCGCCGTCCGCCATCACAATTCGGTCGCCGTCGCCGTCGAATGCAATCCCGACGTGCGCGCGTTCGCGTATCACCGTAGCTCGCATTTCCTCCGGATGCACGGAACCGCAGTTCTCATTGATGTTGCGGCCATTCGGATTGTTATGGATCGGAATCACTTCCGCGCCAAGCTCAGCAAACGTGTAGTGCCCGCACTTGTAGCAAGCGCCGTTCGCAGTGTCCACAACGATCTTCAATCCGTCGAGTCGCATCCCCTTCGGGAACGTAGCCTTCGCAAACTCGATGTACCGGCCTACAGCGTCATCGATACGGCGCGCAGTGCCAATTTCGCTCGCCGTCGGCCGCATATTGTCGATTTCGCCCGTGGTGACGAGCTTCTCAATTTCGTCTTCCACCTCATCGGCTATCTTGTATCCGTCGCGCGCGAAGAATTTAATGCCGTTGTATTGGAAAGCATTGTGCGACGCGCTAATCATAATCGCGCCGTCGCAGCGCAGACTGCGCATAATGTAGGAAACACCGGGCGTCGGCAGCGGTCCCGTCAACAGCACGTTCACGCCCATCGAACATAGTCCGGCCGTGAGCGCGTTCTCCACCATATACCCGGAAATGCGCGTGTCTTTGCCGATCAGAATGGTGTGGCGTCGCGCCTCTTGTTGATACAGGTAGCCCGCGGCGCGGCCCACCTTCATCACGGTTTCCACCGTCATCGGCGCCATATTCGCCACGGCGCGAATCCCATCGGTCCCAAACATGCGGTCAGCCATACCGTTTCTCTCGATCTTGTTGTAGAAATTCAGTCCCGTCGTCGCCCTTTAGAGTGACACATCCGGCGCCACGGCTTCTACTTGCGCGAGTGTATTGCCCCGGCAGCTCCATATCATCCACTCGTTAGCGTCGCCTTCTCGGTTGGTATTGTTTGCGAACGGCAGCGGACGCTCGACTATGTTTTTCGTCCAATTTATAGTCGGACTACAAATTGGACGAAAAAAGTGTCTATCTGATGATCGCGTCCGCCATCCGCGCAACCCGGGCCATCCGCCTCACGTCATGCACCCGGACCGCGTCCGCGCCGTTGGCA
>CALEZK010000004.1 GCA_937928585.1 uncultured bacterium
GCTGTTGCCGTCGCTGGGAAACAACAGTTAGTGGAATCGGCCCTTCCTTTGAACAAGATGACCCAAAGTCCAAATCGGACGCAGCCACTCCGCCGTTACTCATTGCCGTCCAACCAGCGTTGCAATTTATCCATATGATGGAAGATTTGCATTGATAATACCTCGATAGACGGTCAAGAAAGCCCTGGCCGCCAGGCCTCCGTCGCCGTCTTCGTTATCACACGAACTTTCCAACCGCCGGTAACGGCGCCCGATGTCCCACTTGATAATCAGCGCGATTTCGGCTATTTTGGACTCTGTATCCAAATTGGACGATGACAATGTACTTTCACAGGGACCTCGAATCGGCGTTCATGGACGCCTCAGCCCAGTTCCCGGTTCTCCTGCTCACGGGCCCGCGGCAGGTGGGGAAAACGACCCTGCTCCGTCATCTATGTGGTGCCGATCGCCGCTACGTCACCCTGGACGACTTGACCCTGCGGTCTCTGGCCAATGAGGACCCGGGGTTGTTCCTACAGCGATACCGACCCCCGGTCCTGATTGACGAAGTCCAGTACGCGCCAAACCTGCTTCCTTATATAAAGATGGAGACGGACACGTCCCGAACGCCAGGGGCATTCTGGCTTACCGGCTCGCAGCAGTTTCATATGATGAAAGGAATCACTGAGAGCCTCGCGGGAAGGGTTGCCGTGGTACGCATGCTAGGTTTCTCCCGCCGCGAAATCGGTCGCAGCAATCCCATTGTCGGCCCCTTTCTTCCGACACGGCATGCCCTCGAAGAACGCGCCGTGACCGCCGGTGCCGCGAAACTCGATACCATCTACAAATTGATCTGGATGGGTTCATACCCTGCGTTGCACGCGGGTTCGGTGCATGACCGTGATCTGTTCTACAGTTCGTATCTTCAGACCTACCTGCAGCGCGACGTTCGCGACTTATCTCAGGTCGGCGATCAGCAGTCGTTTGTTCGGTTCATCAAAGCGTGCGCGGCGCGGACCGCGCAGATGCTCAACTTCTCCGACTTGGCCCGCGACGTCGATGTCAGTGTTAAGACCGCCAAGGCATGGCTGTCGATCCTGGAGGCGAGCTTCCAGATTGCGCTGGTCCAGCCCTACCATTCCAACGTCACAAAGCGATTGGTCAAGACACCCAAGTTGTATTTCCTGGACACCGGGCTCTGTTCGTATCTCACCGAGTGGTCATCGCCGGAGACGTTGGCGTCCGGCGCAATGAGCGGCGCCTTCTTCGAAACCTTCGCGTACACGGAGATTCTCAAGAGTTGGTGGCACCGCATGCGCACGCCGAACCTTTACTACTACCGCGATAAAGACACCAAGGAAATCGACTTCGTCTTCGAGCAGGATCAAACACTGTATCCGGTGGAGGTCAAACGAAGTGCAACGCCCAAGCGGGAATGGGTCCAGGCATTTGTCGTGCTGGACCGCTTGAAAAAAACAGTGGGCGAGGGCGGCGTGATTTGTATGTGCGAGGAGATAACCCCGCTGAGTCTCAGTACGAATGCTATACCAATCGGCGTGGTATAGCTGTAGTAACAAGTCCAAATGATTGTGCGCGTAGCTGTCGCGTGCGCGACTAAAGCAAATGCGCGAGTGCAGCTTCGATCATGTCACGCCGTGCAAGGCCGTCAAGCAAGTGCTTCGGAATTCCGGACTCGCCCCAGTATGCCCCAGCAAGTTGCCCGCAAACCGCGCCGGTGGTGTCCGCATCATCCCCGAGGTTAACCGCAAGCAGGACCGCTTCCTCAAAACTGGATGCTTTATGGAACGCCCACAATGCTGCCTCGATACTGCGAACCACATAGCCGGAGCCCTGAATTTCTGGTGGCTCCTTTTCTCGAAAACTTCCGTCGGCAACCGCAGCAATCGCCGGACGTAGTTTGCACACATCCCGAAGTCGTCTCAGAACGTTACTCTCAGACGATAACGTTTCCTCGCGCCCGCATCCTTTGACCAGCGCGGCGAGAACCACACCAAGGTACGCGCACGCGGATTTACACTCTCCGCTCGCGTGGGTTGGCAGGCTGGATTCCGCGGCATACAACACCAGTTCCCCGAAATGACTTGGAAAAAGATCGGCAAAACGAATTGCCACAGGCGCCAGCCGCATGATGGAACCGTTACCACTCGCGCGTTCA
>CALEZK010000005.1 GCA_937928585.1 uncultured bacterium
GTATTGGACACGCCAATCGATTTCACGGACGTTCTTCCCACGCTAGCATCGGCATCGGGCGCCACCGCGCCACCCGGCATCGACGGTCAAAACTTATTGCCCCTGCTGAAGGGCGAGACAAAGGAAGCGCGCGGCTGGGCCTTTATGTCGTACTCAAGAAATGGGGCGAGTCAAGCACCGTATGTTTGCTCGGTGCGCGATCAGCGATGGAAGCTGTATGCGGACGGCCGTTTGTACGATGTGCCAAACGATTACTTGGAGAAGACTCCTGCGAGTGGACCAGATGCCGATGCCGCCCGCGCTCGCCTTCAGCCAATACTCGACAACGTGCTAAAGGGCGCGACCAATGTCGCACGAGATGTAAAGGCGGCGACAGGCTAGACTCAGTTGGCCGCTATTCGGTCTCTACCGTGCGGCGAGTTCTTCGCGAACCGCCATTTTGGCGCTGATAAGCTGTGGGTGCGAGAGATTGAGCAGCTTGGCAAGCTTGTGGACGACATAGTCCTCGTGGCCGTCCAGGTTTCCATCCGCGAAAATAACCCGCCAGACTTCGCGGAGGATCTCTATCTTCTCGTCGTTGTTGCACGCCTGGTTGACCATATTCGTAAATTTCCAGAGGTCACTGGACTCCGCGCGACGGGCCTCCGCGGTTTTCAACAGTTCCTCGGCATCTTCTTGATTCAGCGCGAACCGCGTCTTAAGCGTCGCAATAATGTGCTCGCATTCCCCGGGTGAAAACTCATTGTCCGCGCCGGCGACTTCCAGCATCAGCACGCACGTCGCCAGACGCAAGCGTTCAGCGTGGGTCTCTGCGCTGACATCGGCTGCGGGAGCGAACAATGAGACTATTCGAGAAAGCATCGGGATACCTCAGTACGTTAACCTGGCGTTCTGAATGCGCTACGGGTGACGATACCACTCGGGGACCTGCCGCGTCCATGCCACTATCTTGGTGATTGCACGGCGCTCTCTTGGATTGCTAGCATGAGTGCCACGGAGGAAGCGCACCATCCATGCAAGAGATAAGCAAGCTGAAGGGCTTGTCCGAATGGCCGGGCTTACGTACACAGATTGAAGCGGCGGTCCGGGGCATTCTTGGCGAGATAGAAACCGATCGGGTCGAGCTTCAAATGAAGACGCTCGACGAGGTCTCATTTCCAGGGTATACCCGCCGGCGTGTAAACTATTTCGTCGATGAGTGGGAGCGCGTCTCCGCTTGGCTCTTCGTACCCGACGGCAGGGACGAGGTCCCGGGCATACTGTGTTGCCACCAAGCCGTTCCGCAAGGTAAGGACGAGCCCGCCGGCGTCAAAGGCGATCCGCGTTTGGCATTTGCGCAACGCTATGCCGAGATGGGGTACGTGACCATCGCCCCAGACTGCATCACCAGCGGCGAGCGGCAGTCCCACGGGCTCCAACCGTATGACACCAAATCATTCTATAAAGACAATCCAAAAAGGTCCGTGCTTGCAAAAATGTTGCAGGACCATACCTTTGCTTTGGACGCGCTCTGCGATTTGAAGCGCGTCGATCCAGCGCGCCTCGGCGTAATCGGTCACAGTCTTGGCGGCACAAACGCAATTCTACTGTCCGCTTTTGACCAGCGCGTGCAATGTTGTGTGTCCAGCTGTGGCTTTACGCGCTTTGCGGACGACAAAAACCCCGATCGCTGGTCTTCCGAGAACGGTTTTGTCCAGTTGCCAAAACTGCGGGAAGCGGTGCAGAAGAAGACTTACCCGTTTGACTGGGACCATCTGCTTGCGTTGGTTGCGCCGAGCCCGACGCTCATCATCACGTCCTTGAATGACGAAGTGCTTTCCAACCCTAAGAGTTGTGAGAAAGCAGTGAAAGCTGCCAAGACGATCTATAAATATCTGGGCGCGGCCGATGCCCTTGGCCAGTACTCGCATCACGCTGGGCACGGCATGACGCAGCAGGCCTTGGAACAGGCGGATGATTGGTTTGAGCGGTGGTTGTGATAGGATTTCGACCTAGCCAAAGCGAATCCAGGAATAGTCCTACCATGTGTTTGCATTTATCCATACATATTCATGACCTGCACGGGAGACACCATGGCGACCGCAACTGCAAAGGAATCGCAACAACCTATTGTCGATGAGCGGGTAACCCGACTCGTAGACAACATTCAACAAGTCATTTTCGGTAAGGAAGAAGTCGTAAAGCTCTGTGTTACGGCATTGTTGGCACGGGGCCACATTCTTATCGAAGACGTCCCTGGAATGGGCAAGACGACGTTGGCGCAAGGGTTGGCGCGTTCCATCGAAGGCACATTTCACCGCATTCAGTTCACGAGCGATATGCTACCCTCGGACATCATCGGCGTGTCGATCCTGAATCAGCGCACGAGCGACTTCGAGTTTAGACAGGGCCCGATCTTCGCGAATGTGGTGCTCGCGGACGAAATCAACCGTACCCCGCCGAAGACGCAGAGCGCTTTACTTGAGGCCATGAGCGAGTTCCAGGTATCAATCGACGGGCTTGCGCGACAGCTCCCGAATCCGTTCATTGTGCTGGCAACGCAGAACCCGATCGAGTATGAGGGTACCTACACCTTGCCGGAGTCGCAGTTGGATCGGTTCATGCTCCGCGTGGAGATGGGGTATCCAGGAGACGAGGATGAACTGCACATCATGCGAAGGCGCGATCCGAAGGTCGCCCTGGAACAACTGAAACCTGCGGTATCGTCAATGGACGTCGTTGACCTTCAGCGGCGCACCGGTCAAATCCTGGTGGATGAAAGCGTTGCGCGATATATGCTCGCGATTGTGCAAGCCACGCGCGACAACGAATTTGTGCAACTGGGCGCAAGCCCGCGTTCCTCCGTGTCCTTCTTTGAGGCTTGTCAGGCCCGGGCCTTGGTTGAAGGACGTGACTACGTTACACCAGACGACGTACGGCAGATGGCCATCCCGATCTTGTCGCACCGTATACTGGTCAAATCGCGAGACGGAAACCCAATTGCGTCTGCGCGCGCGCGTTCTCGCGTCATTCACGAGGTGTTGAAACAGGTGCCTGCGCCGGAGTAGCGACTATGCTGCGGCGAGACAAGACAACCAGGCGACGACTGACCCGAACGGGACAGGTTTTCGTGGTGTGCGCGATGCTCGCACTCCTCGCATCCTGGAACTCCGGCATTAACCTGTATTACCTGATTTTCGGGGCTATCGCCAGTCTGTCTCTTATACACATCTGACGCTGCCGACGAAGAGGATAG
>CALEZK010000006.1 GCA_937928585.1 uncultured bacterium
GTGTAGCGGCCCATCACCATGGAAGGCACTTCGATTTCGCCGGGGCGCGGTACGACGAGTAGGTGCGCGAGTTTGAGAATGCGCTCTGGCGCGTGCCACTTGGGCAGGTCGATCAGCGAGTCCATGCCGATGATGAGGTACAACTCGGCACCGGGATTCTGGTCACGCAGCAGTTGCAAGGTATCCGCCATATAAGACGGACCATCGCGATCGAGTTCGATGCGGCACGCCTCCATCCCCTGCTCTTCCGCGACGGCAGCCTCCACGAGCGCGAGGCGATCTTCCGCGGTGGCAAAGGTTGCGCCGCGCTTGTGCGGCGGATTGGCAGAAACGACAAAGAGCACGGTGTCCAGCCGTGCCTGCTGCATTGCGGCACGCGCAATGGCGAGGTGCGTGTTGTGGATGGGGTCAAAGGTGCCGCCGAGCACCCCGATGCGATGTGCGTCACTCACGAATCTGGCCGGCGCCCCGGATGATGTACTTCAGGCTGGTGAGTTCTTTGAGGGCCATAGGGCCGCGGCAATGCAGTTTATTGGTGCTGATGCCGATCTCCGCGCCGAGTCCAAACTCAAAGCCGTCGGTGAAGCGCGTCGAAGCATTCACGTAGACCGTGGCGCTATCGACTTCATTTAGAAAACGTTCGGCTGCCTCATAGCCTTCCGTGACGATTGCATCGGAGTGATGTGAACCATGTTCGCCGATGTGCGCAATGGCTTCGTCGAGCGAGTCAACGACTTTGACGGCGAGGACCTTGTCGAGAAATTCGGTCTCGAAGTCTTCGTCCGTCGCGGGGGTGCATGCGATCAGCTTCTGTGTGCGGACGCAGCCGCGAATCTCACAACCCGCCGCCAGCAATTCGCGTCCGATCTTGGGCAGGTACGCGTCCGCAATATCCGCGTGGACGAGCATCGTCTCCATCGCGTTGCACGTGCCGGGACGTTGCAGCTTTGCATTCAGACAAATGCTTTTCGCCATATCGAGATTGGCGTCGCTATGGACGTAGGTGATGCAAATGCCGTCGAGGTGCGCGACCACGGGAATGCGCGACTCGTTGTAAATGGGCTCGATGAGCGCCTTGCCGCCGCGCGGCACGATTACGTCGATATACTTGTCGAGTTTGAGCATTTCGCCGACGGCGTTCCGATCGGTTGTGCCGATAATTTGCACGGCGTGATCTGGCACGCCCGCGGCGCGCGCGCCCTCGTCGAAAATCGCGGCGATGGCACGGTTGGAATGAATGGCTTCGGAGCCGCCGCGCAATATGCACGCATTGCCCGATTTCAGACATAGCGCCGCCGCGTCCGCCGTTACGTTGGGGCGGCTTTCGTAGATGATGCCGACAACGCCAAGCGGCGCGCGTATCTGCGCGATACGCAGACCGTTCGGACGCACGACCTGGTGCACAACATCACCCACGGGATCGGGCAGCGCGGCGACCTGCTCCAACCCTTCGGCCATTGCATCGATGCGCTTGGCATTCAAGGCAAGCCGATCAAGCATCGCGGATGAAAGGCCCTTTGCCTGCCCTGTTTCGAGGTCTTTCGCGTTTTCCGCGATCAACGCATCGTGCGATGCGCGAAGGCGATTGGCGATCTCACGCAGCGCGGCGTCCTTAATTGAAGACGACAAGGTGCGCAGCGCGTTAGATGCGCTTCGCGCCTGTTGGCCAATCTTGGCAATATCGATTTCTGATTTTATGCTCATTGATTTCTTAATATGGCTAAAGCAGGACCAGATTGTCCCGGTGAATCACTTCGTCGAAATCCTTACGGCCTAGGATGGACTGTATATCGCTGGATTTGCAACCCTTGATACGGTCGAGGTCGCTGCTGGCGTAATTGACGAGACCGCATGCGATATCTCTGCCTTCCGCGTCGCGAATTCTCACTGCGGCACCAACATCGAAGGAGCCGGATATATTCTTTATGCCGGCCGCGAGCAAGCTTCTTCCCTGATCTACAAGCGCTTTGCAGGCGCCTTCATCGATCTCGATGGTGCCGCGCGTGGCGCGTCCGAACGCGATCCACCGCTTGCGGTGGGACAATGCCTCTGCCGATGCGGAGAACCGCGTGCAACGCGCGGTGCCATCCAACACGCCACGCACAATCCCGGGAGTGCGTCCATTGGCGATGACCGTTTCCAGGCCGGATGCGCATGCGATGCGCGCGGCGTTCAGTTTCGTTTTCATGCCGCCCACGGAGGTTTCCACGGACGTATCCTCCGCGAGAGCGGCGATGGACTCGTCCACCTGCGCAACGTTCTCCACAAGCGTTGCGTCCGGGTGCTTGCTGGGATTTCGATCATAGAGCCCATCGATGTCGCTGAGAATGACGAGCAAGTCGGCATCGATCTTCGAGGCGACACGCGCGGAAAGCGTGTCGTTATCGCCGAACCGTAATTCTTCGGTTGCCACCGAATCGTTTTCGTTTACGACCGGTATGACGTTGCCGAGCGAAAACAGCGTGTGGACTGTATTGCGAATATTCAGATAGCGATGACGGTCGTCGAGATCGGACGACGTGAGCAAGACCTGCGCCGTGTGCAGTCCGTCGCCATAGGTTTCAAAAAGCACTTGGTAGAAATGCATCAGCCGGGCTTGGCCGACGGCGGCTGTCGCCTGTTTGAGTGGCAACACTTTGGGTCTTTCGGTGAGGCCGAGTGTGTTCATGCCGCAGCCGATTGCCCCGGAAGACACGATGAGTATGTCGAGGTTGCGCTCACGCTTCAGCGCGGCGAGTTCCTTCACAAGAGTTTCAACGACGCTGCCATCGAAGCCCTTGGGCCCGGTTAGGAGCGTGGTGCCAATTTTTATGACTACGGTTTTCATGATGTTAATTCTGGAAGTATTACGCGGTAACTGGCTGTGTTGCTCGAGTGACTCCCTACAAATGCTCGTCGAATTCCTTCTTCGTAACGCCGGCCTGCTTCAGAATCCCCATGATCGTACCCAAAGCCATTCGCTTGTGCATCGGCACTACGCAACCCCGTGTACCAAGGTCACCCGATTTCTTGAGTACAACGTGACTACCGCGCTGGCGAACTTCGACGAAACCAAGATGCGTCAGCACACGAATGATGTCAGCCCCGGAAACCTGGGCCCAACTAGGCACGGATCGCGGCCTCAAAAGTTGTCATCAAAGGTGGCGTAACATCTGGGAGAGGGAATTCCTCCAAATACAACTCGGTTGCTTCCTTCAAATTCGCAAGGGCGGTTTCAACATTCTCACCCTGACTCACAACACCGGTCTCTGGACACGAAGCAACGTATAGTTCGTTCTCTTTGACAAGCAGTGCAGTAAAAGTTCGTGTCAGCATCGCGACATACCTCTTTTGTCTAAAGGTCTACCGAATACAGGAAACATCGAGACTATGACCTGCTAATCCTCATGATACTCCAGCTCTGCGTCGGCGATGAAGATGGTGGCGCCGCTTTCGGCACCGAGCCGTTTCAGCGCTTTGAAGATGCCCATCTTACGCAGGCGTTTTTCGAGATGGCGGACTGCGTCGTCATTGTCGAAATTCGTCATGCGCACGGCACGAACGGCTACTTTGCCGTCGATGCGGTAGCCGCCTTCAACGCGCTCCACTGTATAAGGC
>CALEZK010000007.1 GCA_937928585.1 uncultured bacterium
CCGCCGTAGGAGTCGGGGTCAGGGGTGGGGGCCCCGAAGGGCTCGGCAAAGGCATTGGCCCCGTTCCACACGAAACGACACAAACCCCAAAAAATGCGTCGCTGGTCGGTGTTGGTTCACCGCTCACGAACAGTTACTGCGGCAGGGTCTCTGATTCATCGGAGACCATCGTTAAGTAAAATTTTCATGGCGCTTTCCAGAAAACGAACGAGTTCGGAGGAGCGCGCCGAATGGAAGACTGTCGGCATGCGCGGTCGAATACTCGCGAAGGTCAGACCGCCATACACTGGGGCTCAAAAAGCGCTGCGTGAAAGCTACGACTTGACGGAAATAGCGGCCTATTCCACGAGCGCTTGGATTTCGGCCGGAAGTATCATTCCGAAATCCTGTCGGGACGAAATGACTGAACCGCCGGGGCGGGTCGACCGCAACGCGAGGTTCAACCAATGACGTTTCGCAATCATTGCACGAGGAAGAAGAGATATGACTAGCAAGACTTCAGGAACGCCAGTCGGCGCCGGAAAGGCGAATACGATTGGCGAAGTCATGGCGGAGGTTCTCGGTGTCGTCAGGCAGAACGAGCGGTGCTTCCCAACGCAGATTTTGCGCACGCGGGTAGCCATTTCGCTGGCGAACGGCGACCGTATCGAGCTTGAATTGGACGGCGCCGCAAACGCACCGCTCCCGTACAGGGTCGAATTGCGAGTCGATCCGTGCCATGTTGTTGATTCCGCTCTCGAAAGGATTCAAGCGTCCAAAAGCATTGCCGACCTCAATCTTGGCGTTTCTGCAAAGGCTGCCGCCGAGAAACTGCTCGAGCAATTTCCAGGAGATGTCAAGTTCACAAGTGGTCGCCGCACGATTGCCGAGCAAGCAGCGGCGATGGCGCCCAATGTAGTCAGGAACCGGAAGTGGATCGAGCAAACGTACAAAGACACACAACAGCGCGCTGCCTTGCAAGAGTGGGTAGACGAAAATCCAAGCGCAACCCAAGCGGCCACCGTCGCCGTTGGCCTAGAGGGGGTAATGAAGGGCTGGAGCGAGGCCCAGCAGCGCAGCTTCTCACGCCATATTACGGGGGACGCGTTTGATGTGCAGCCGGTTACCGGAACGCAGGGAGGAAAAATCAAGGAAGCCATTACAAAGCTCCCGAAGTTGAACTGGAATGCTTTCACGGAAGGTGGTCTGGAGATTTGGCACGCGCAGTTTGACGCGTGATGTGATCAGGGAAAGAGCATCTGGTTATATAGACGTCGCATTGTTTCTTCGATGGCAGTCAATTTAATTCGCGAGGAGAGGGGGTGACTCATGACACAGAAAAACCTTGGGAATGGACGAAAACGCGCTTCCGCTGCCGGATCCGATTCGGGAAACAGAGGGGGGATCGAACGCATCAAGCGCCTTATTCGAGCACAGGGGCAAAGGCTACTGTCGCTCCCGAATGTCACGAGTGTTGGTATTGGCTTCAAACAAGTTGGCGGCATTTCGACCGACGTCGTTGCGTTGCAGTTCAGCGTCGAACGCAAGCTTGCCCCAGAGAGCCTGAGCACGGAGTCTATTTCCGGCATTCCTGGGAGCATAGCGTTCGAAGGGGTCGACATTCCGACCGATGTGGTTCAGAGAGCGTTCAAACCAGGGTACATGGCATTGCAACTTCAACCCAAGTCAGATCGGAAGAGTCGCCAAGATCCAATTCGTGGTGGTATCAGTGTTGGACACATCAAGTCGACGGCCGGAACGATCGGCGCGATCGTTTTAGACTCTGCCTCGCGTGCGCCGGTGATTCTCAGTAATTG
>CALEZK010000008.1 GCA_937928585.1 uncultured bacterium
GAATATTCTCTCCGCCGGGCATCGCTTCACATTCCAAGAACGATTCAGACTGCCGATTCTTGACGCTCCTTCCACAAAGTCCAATATTCATGGGCCGGTTCTCAGTCCGTGGGGATTTAAGGTAGAGTTCTAACCACGGAGCATGTTGCCATGTACGCAGACGACACGATTTACCTTCAACGATGGATACACGACCGGGACCCTGAGGCTTTTCGCGAGCTGGTTGTTCGCTACGCGTCGATGGTTCTGGCCACCGCCAAGCGCGTTTTGCGAAACGCGGACGACGCCGAAGATGTCGCACAAGAGTGCTTTCAAGCGTTGGCGAGCACGCAACGCGTGCCCGCCGACTATCTCGGCCCTTGGCTGCACCGCGTTACGACGAACATCGCGATGAAGCGCATCCGAATGTCCTCACGCCGCCATGTGCGCGAAGAGAAATACGCGCGGGTACAGCCGACCGCCGCCGAACCCACCTGGGACGACATTTATGTTTTCGTCGACGAAGCGCTCGAATCCCTTCCCGATGAGTTGCGCGTGCCGATCATCGCGCACTACCTCGAAGGGCACAGTCAGACTGAGATCGCATCCAACCTCGGCATTCCGCGCCAGACCTTGACCAACCGCATACACAAGGGCGTGGCGGAAATTCGTGCACGGTTAAAGCGCCGAGGAATTCAGGTCAGTTGTAGCGCGCTGGGTGCGATGCTGGTTTCGTGTTCGGCGGATGCGGGCACGGTGCCGTCATCGTTGGTTGCCGGACTCGGCAAAGTCGCTTTGTCCGGATTCGGCGGCGCGGGCTTGTTGCCATCGGCTATATCGCCAGTTCCTGTCGCTGCTTCCGTTGCGAGCGGGGCGTTCAAGACGGTGGGCGCCTGGGCCGCGAGCCTGCTCATCACTGCGGGCGCCGTCGTAGGCGTTGCAAACGAAATTATGCCGCGCACGGCTTTGGCCGCGACCCCTGCGCCTGCTGCACAGGCCGCGCCAGCCCAACTTGCAAGCGCCGAAGAAGTACTTGAGGCATATCGCGCAGGGCAGGATCAGATTAAGCGTTTGACTGTCACTTATGAGATGAGCGCGAATTCGACTAGGGTGATGTTACCCAACGATCCATATTACGCGACTGCTCACGGGACAGCGCCAACTTACCAGTCAGGTGAGATCTCATCCGATGGATTGCGGGTGTTCACCAAAACGGCAACATGGGGCACTAATGGCATGACACTACAACCCGTACCGCGCGACAGGCCGATGATTCGCGTGTGCGGTTTCGACGGAAAGGAAGACTATCAAGTCGACGTTCAAGGGTATGGCACACCGGGGGCCGGTACGATGGGAAAAGGTGCGCCCTTGGATGAAACGCTGGACGGCGCGCCCTCACACGGAAACCACTACAGCATTTGGGGTATGGTCTACGACGCGCCTGCGTGGGGCTATATCAACACCGAAGGACGTCGGATCGATACGATCCTTGAAGAGTCCGGTGCGATGACGATGCGTGTCGAGACCGTCGGTTCACTGATGTACTACGTCGTTTCCGCGGAGACGGAGTGCGGCACGTTCACGGCTTGGTTTGATCCCTATCACGGTTTCAACGTTGCACAGATGCACATGCAACAACGCACAGGTCACCTGAGTCGCAAAGGCTCGTCGGGGCCGTTCACGCCCAGTTTTGTCAGGGACATCGTCTACAAAGTCGTAGAATTCGCTGACGTCGATGGCGCGTGGGTTCCCAAAGAGTACACGCGCACGACCGCGGAATCGCATGCAAACTCTGGCACGAGTTACAACTGGGAGAGCAGCTTCAAACGCACCTCGATTCGGCTGAACCCAGATTTTGACGCGCAGGGAACGTTCACCTTCTTGCGAGACGTACCCGAAGGTTCAGAAATGGGGTACCGAACAACTGCAGGCGCGGCAATGCAAATGTTGAAGTGGCAAGGCGGTGTTCTGGTGCCGATGCCATGGCCCCAAAAAAGGCGCTAACGTAGACTGCCAACGAACCGATTTAACGCAAGTCAAAAAACAGAAGCCCGGCGGAATGATAGTTCCGCCGGGCTTCTGTTCTAAGCTGCTACGTCGCGTCCAAGGCGTCGCTGAATCGCCGCAACAAGTCGTCGGCTTCTTCCAATCCGACCGAAACGCGCACCAGATACGGCGACACACCGAGCGATTCCACCCAGTCCAGTTCATCGAAATGCGTGAGCATGATATAGGGACAGGCCAGCGTGAAATTCGTTCCCAGGCTTGGACCCTTCGACACACGCAACGCATCATAGAACTTTGGCGCCGTCTCAGCGCCATTCTTCAGCACGACGGAAAACAAGCCGCCGTAACCCGCGCCGGGGCGCATGACGCGAACAAACTGCGCCGCACTTTCGTATTTTGGGAAGTATACGTGCTGTACCTTTGGGTGCTTGCGCAGGTACTCGCATAGCAGCTCGGCGTTGCGATTCATTTGCTGCATTCGCGATTCGAAATCGCGCGAGTTTGATTCCAGCACTGCGGCATCGTCCTCCCAGAACCGATCCTCATAATTCGCGGCGTGGTGACGTTGCAGTGATTCAAAAAGTGGGGAGGTCTGGTTCAGCAGCACGGACCCGCTCATAACATCTCCCACACCGGAGAAGTACTTCGTCAGGCTGGTTACGATAAGGTCGGCATAAGGCCGCAGATCGATATTCAGGAACGACCCCAGAGTCTCGTCGATGATCAGCGGCACGGAATGCTTGCGCGTCAACGCGGAAAGCTTTTCAAGATCAGGCGTCTGCAGCAGCGGATTCCCGGGCACCTCGCAATACACTGCGGCAATCGGCTCGTTCTCCAACTGCCACGCGATCGCGTCAAACTGTTTCTCGTCGGCATCTGCGTAGAAGGTGCCGGCTGGGCCCCACTTCGTTTGAATGCGCAGGAGATCGACATAGGGAAGGCCTATTTGTATCGTCTTCGCACCGGGGCGGATTGCGCGAGCGGTCTGCAAGGTCGCGCTGAGCGCGGCCATGCCGGATACATATAGATAGACATTTTCCTCGGTGATGCCTGTAATGGATGCGATTCTATCGCGCAAGGCGCGTTTTGCCGGCGAATCCTCATAAGAGCCACTGCGGCCGTCCAGCGTTGCTTGAGCAAGCCGCGAACTGATGATGTCGCCGTAGTGCTGCCAATACCGCTTCGCGCAGTCGAAGGCCTCCTCCGCAAACAACACCACGCGAATTTCGTTCAGGCCGAGATCCTCGATTCTTGCATCGAACCCGCCCGTTTCCTTCATAAACTGTGCGCACCGGTTCGCAATGCGAAGCGAAGGAAGCGCAAGACATAGTTCGCCGGTCTTTGCGAAGCGACGTCGGCACACTTGGAACAGTTCGTTCACGAGCGCATTGAAAACGAATCGTGGATATCCGCATTGCAATGAGTCCAGCAGCGCGGGATCTCGTCGCTCATAGCGAATCACATGTTCCCAGAGCGGCATGGCGACGGATGCCGCATGCGGCGTAGCGGGGATAGGCTTTCCGAGGTCAACTGCGCGAGAAAGTGGATGCGTCAGCAGAATGCGATCAGGGGAACCAGCGGTTTCAGCAGTATCGATGTTCGATGGCATGGGTGATGGACTATCTATTCACTTTTCGTGGGTTACAAGTTACTTTGGCTATGCATACCGGTCTGGCGTTAGAAGACCTGAACGCACTCTACTCTGTCGCGCCAAAGGTAGCAAAAGCAATTCGACGTAAAAAAAGAGCGGGCCTTGCTCTTGCCAAGGCCCGCTCCGAAACAATCCAGCTTAATGATGCGAGAACATTGGCGCGAGCACCAGCGAAATCACGCACATCAGCTTGATGAGAATGTTGATGGACGGACCGACCGTATCCTTCAAGGGATCGCCCACGGTGTCGCCAACGACGGCGGCGCGGTGCGCATCAGAATTCTTGCCGCCGAAGTGGCCTTCTTCGATGTACTTCTTGGCATTGTCCATCGCGCCACCGGAGTTTGCCGTTTGAATGCCAAGCATAACGCCCGTGCAGATTGCGCCAACCAACATGCCCGCGAGCGCATCGGATCCCATCATGAAACCAATCACAATGGGGAGCAGGATGGCCGTCAGACCCGGAACAATCATGCCGTGAATGGCGCCCTGCGTCGCAATGTCCACGCACTTCGCGCTGTCGGGATATACACCTTCCTTGCCTTCCTTCAGGCCCGGGATCTCCGCGAACTGTCTGCGCACTTCGCCAATCATCGCGAAAGCGCTTTTACCCACCGCGCGGAACAACATGGAAGAGAAGAAGAAGGGCACCATGCCGCCGATGAGCACACCGCTCAAGATATACGGGTTTGAAAGCATTATGTTTTCTGGAGTTAACTTCGCGGAGAGTAGGAATGCAGAGAGCAATCCGATGGCGGCAAATGCTGCAGAGCCAATCGCGAAGCCTTTGCCAATTGCAGCGGTGGTATTTCCCACCGCGTCAAGATTGTCCGTAATCTTTCGTACCGCCGGATCCAATCCGCTCATCTCTGCGATACCACCCGCGTTGTCCGCGATGGGACCATAAGAATCCACCGCAACGACAATACCCGTCGTAGCGAGCATGCCAAGGGCCGCGATTGCAACGCCGTACACGCCAGCGTATTCATACGCGAAGATATTAGCGAGTGCCAGCACGATAATCGGAATGGCGACGCTCTGCATGCCGATGGCCGTGCCTTCTGTCACCGTAATCGCCGGACCCATCTGGCAGCTTTCCGCAAGACGCTTCACCGGCTTGTAGTCGCTCGACGTGAAGTATTCGCTCATGAAACCAACGACTGTTCCTCCGGCGATGCCAAAGATGCAGGCAAGCAGAGGGCCATATTTGCCGTACGTTTCGCCAGCGAGCGTGAAAGTCTCGCCATAGAAGTGCGAATAAGCGCCGATGCCCGCGAGTGTGAGAACCGCGGCGACATACGTGCCGTACATGAGCGCCTTCTGGGGATTGTTCTTGGCGAAGAGTTTCGTATACAGAATGCCGACGATGGAAGAAATTGCGCCGATCGACGCCACCATGAAAGGAAACGCGCGAACATACTCTGGCGCCATCGTCATCGAACCCGCGACCGCAAGGGCTGCAATAATCGAAGCGACGTAAGATTCCAGCAAGTCCGCACCGAGGCCGGCCACGTCACCGACGTTGTCCCCAACGTTGTCTGCGATTACCGCGGGGTTGCGTGGGTCGTCTTCCGGAATGCCGGCTTCAACTTTTCCCCCGAGATCCGCGCCCATATCTGCGCCCTTCGTGTAAATACCGCCGCCGGAGCGTGCAAACAATGCAACGAGCGACGCGCCCATCGCGTACCCGTTCACAATCTGCGCTTCGCCATTGAAGAACCAGAAAATGATGATGAGCCCCAACAGGCTTATGCCGACTACACCCATCCCCATCACCGCACCGCCGCTCAACGCCACGTCAAGGGCGGCTTTGACCCCACCTGTACGCGCCGCTTCGCAGGTGCGCGCGTTCGAGCGCGTGGCGATATACATGCCCAAGAAGCCCGCGAGCGTGCTGGCCAGAGCGCCGGTCCAGAACGCGAATGTAGTTTTCTTGCCAAGCGGTAGGTCGGGGCGACTTTCTCCGACTATCCAAATGAAGATGCCGAGCACCAAAACGGCGCCGAGCACGTATTGATACTCGCGTCGCAAGAATGCCCCGGCACCTTGCTGTATCAACCGCGAGATCGCGGCCATTTTCTCCGTGCCCTGCGGTTTCGCGAGAACATAGCTTGCCAAGTAGGCGACAAACGCCAACGAGACGATACTCGCGATCCCGGTGATGTCGAGAAACCCGATTGTCATGCAACTTCCCCTCAGCCCTTAAAGAATTTCAATGGTAGTAAATAGCGCGCTACCGACCGTTCAGTCCGCTAACGATCAACGATTCCTTCTTTACTCAGTGCGACGCGTGCCGCGTTCTGTTCCGCTTCCTTCTTACTGAGCCCGCTTCCCCGTCCCGCCGCCACCCCGCGGAGGAACACTTCCACTTCAAACTGTTTCTGATGATCGGGTCCCTCCGATCGCACCAGTTCGAATCGCGGCAGCGGAATTTTTTCGGCTTGGCAATAATGCTGCAACCGCGATTTATGATCCCAACCGGCGTCCGCGCCCGAAACACGTTCAAGTTCCGGATGAAACACCGTCACGACGAATCGCCGGACGCCTTCCCATCCTTTATCGAGATAGACAGCGCCAATCAACGATTCCAAACAATCCGCCAACAATGCGGCACGGTTTCTGCCGCCAGACATTTCCTCGCCTTTGCCCAATCGAATCACCGGCGCGATCTGCAACCGCTCCGCCACTTGCGCAAGGCATTGCTGATTCACGAGGCTCGCGCGCATCCTGCTGTACTCGCCGGGCGACCGTTCGGGCGTCTGCTCGAACAAGTAGTGCGCGATAGCCAGGCTGAGCGCGGCATCCCCCAAAAACTCGAGCGACTCGTAGTCGTACGAGGGGCCATTCAGCTCGGACTGAATCGAGGCGTGGGTCAGCGCACGGTCGAGTAGGTCAACGTTGACGTTGCCCAGCTCCAGGCGCATATCCAGCGCTCGCAGTTCGACTTCCCGCTCAGCGGTTACCATCATAGCGCATTAACAGCAACGATGCATTGTGTCCGCCAAACCCTAACGAATTGGACATTGCGATCGCAACCTTTGCCTCCCGGGCCTCATTTGCGACGAGGTTCACCGCGCACTCGGGATCAGGCGTTTCGTAATTGATGTTTGGAGGCAAAATGCCATGTTCGATGGCCATAAGGCAGATTATCGCCTCGACCGCTCCCGCAGCGCCCAGCAAGTGCCCCATCATGGACTTTGTCGAGCTTACCGGCGGCATACTCTCGCCGAAAATCGAGCGCAAGGCCACGGATTCGCCAGCGTCGTTGTGTTTTGTACTGGTGCCATGGGCGTTGAAATAACCGACGTCCGACGCGTTTATTCTTGCGTCCTTCAACGCGGCGCGCATGGCCCCTGCCGCACCAGAACCGTCAGGCCGGGGGGCAGTGATGTGATATGCGTCGCAGGTTTCACCGGACCCTGCTACAACGCCCAGTATTTGAGCGCCGCGCTTTCTGGCGTGAGCTTCGGATTCGAGCACGAGCACGCCCGCGCCTTCCCCCATCACGAAGCCATCGCGATCCG
>CALEZK010000009.1 GCA_937928585.1 uncultured bacterium
CTCCAGTTCGCGCACGTTGCCGGGAAAGCCGAAGTTTCTGAGCAGGGCCTGCGCGCGGTCATCCAGCCGGGTAATGCCCTTTCCAAACTGACTGTTCGCGCGATTGATGAAGTGGGCCAGCAACTGCGGCAACGCTTCCAGTCGCTCGCGTAACGGCGGAATGCGCACCTGAATCACGTTTAGCCTGAAGTACAGATCTTCGCGAAATGAAAAGTTGGCGACGGCTTTTTCCAAATCACGATTCGTCGCTGCAATGACGCGCACGTCAACGCGTCTCGATCTTGCGGAGCCCACCGCCCGAATTTCGCCGTTCTGCAAGACGCGCAACAGTTTCGCCTGGGTCACCAAGGCCATGTCCCCGATCTCATCGAGAAATATGGTGCCGCCGTCCGACTCTTCGAACAGCCCCCGCTTGTCGGCTTCCGCGCCGGTGAATGCGCCTTTGACATGACCGAACATCTCGCTTTCAAGCAATTGATCGGGAAGCGCCGCACAATTGATAGCAATGAAGGGCATATCCCGACGCGGGCTCAACCGATGAATGGTATTTGCCAGCAACTCTTTGCCGGTCCCACTTTCCCCGAGTAGCAACGCCGTGCTGTCCGTCGGCGCCACCTTTGAAATCACGTCGATAACGCGTTTCATCGCCGGCGAAGTGCCAACCATTTCTTCGAATAGTGCTTGTTGATAGGTATGCGCGGCAGTTTCGTGCGAGATACTTTTCAGGGCCTTGTGGGCAACCATGGCCACGTCGGATGGCAAGCACGTCTTAGGGAGATAGAAGTAGGCACCCTGTCGAATCCCTTCCAGCGCGCGCTCCAACTTCGCGACATCAAACAGCAGAATAATTCGCGCCTTCGGCGTGCGCCGCCGGATAAACGAGACGAGGTCCACTCCGGCGTCTTCTCCGAGCTCCAGGTCAAGTACAACGACATCGAAGGCTCGGCGTCCGACGATTCGGAGTACGCCTTTGGAATCGTGGCAGACCTCGGGCTGGTCTTGGGCCGTCACGAGATGGCGAGCGAGGGCAGCGGCAAACCCTACATCTGGGCTTGCCACAAGAACTTGCCCCACTTCCTTCACCAGACCGCTTCGCATTGCAACGCCACCTCATTCCCGGGAAGCCCATTGTATCAAAATGAATCGCGCAAGTTGAATACCAGCTGCGGGCGATAATTCCGGAACCTTTGGAGCGGGGAATCCAAGGTGTGCATGGTCCGTTGCATTCGTAATGGAGCCTGTGCTACAAGTAGTGCACTAACGTGGCGAATCGCCGCACCGGAGGAACTGTGATGCCGTCCCACTCGACTTCCCCTCGTCGATGGCGTCACCATATCCACGCCTAGTCCTCCCCTTTTCCGTTTTTCTGAAATCGTTAGCGAAATGCCAGGTTTGTGTTTGCCAGCCTCGGGAGTGGCCGGCGAGCGCGAGAGAGGGATCTTATGTGCGCCCAAGGAAACAGTACACGACAAATAGCCGATATGCTCAAACTCGACGCGAACGGGCTGGTCGCCGCCGTGGTCCAGCACCACACGACGGGCCAGGTTCTCATGGTCGGATATATGAACCGCGAAGCGCTGGACATCACGCTTCGGGAACAGAGGGCGTGCTTCTGGTCTCGATCACGGCAGAAGCTTTGGCGTAAGGGCGAGAGCTCCGGCAACGTGCTCAATGTGATCGAAGTAAGAACCGATTGTGACAATGATGCAATTTTGCTGCGTTGCGACCCTGTTGGCCCGACGTGCCATACAAATGAAACCAGTTGCTTCTACCGAACGGTAGCGGCGGATGGCACGGTGAGTTTGAACGGCGACGGCGTCGCAACCGAGTAAAGAAAAACCGCGGCGAAAGTCGCAGAGGATATTGCGATGATACGTCCCACACGAGAAGAATTCCGGTGCGTTGCGATGCCCGGATCTCTTGTGCCGGTCCACCGGGATATTGTGGCCGACCTTGAGACGCCGGTGTCCGCGTACATGAAGCTTTCCAAAAACCAACAGTATGCATTTCTCCTTGAAAGTGTTGAAAAGGCGGATACGATTGGCCGCTATTCGTTTCTTGGGGCGAACCCATCGATCGTGTTCAAATCGAAAGGCCGAGATATCACGATTACGAGGGGCGGCGCGGAGACTTCGTTTCAATCCGCCGATCCGCTTGCTGAACTCAAGAAGTTGATGGACCAGTACCATCCCGTAAAGGTTGACGGCGTACCAGGGTTTCACGGTGGCGCTGTCGGTTATATGTCCTACGATCAGGTGCGCTTCTTTGAGAAACTTCCCGACGACAATCCCGATTTGTTACAGCTCCCCGATCTCTACTTCATGATCACCGACACCATTCTGATATTTGATCATGTAAACAACCTGTTGAAAATCGTCTACAACGCACATGTGGAAGATGCGGTCGATGCCTCATATGACGAAGCGACGCGCCGAATAGACGAAATTGTCCGCGTGCTGAAAACGCCGCTGGCCATCCCCGAAGAAGCCCATCGGCCCGCGGACCCGACGATGACATCGAGCTTCACCAAAGAAGGATTCTGCAATGCGGTCTCCCGCGCGAAGGAATACATCAGCGCCGGGGACATTTTTCAGGTGGTTCTTTCGCAACGGTTTCAGCGCAAGGTTAACGCCGGACCGGTGAACCTGTACCGCGCCCTGAGATGTATCAACCCATCTCCCTATATGCTCTTGCTCCAGTTTCCAGACGTTGCGCTGGTCGGGTCCAGCCCCGAGGTGATGACCCAGGTGCGCGATGGCCGTTGCATGGTGCGCCCCATCGCGGGCACGAGGCCGCGCGGCGCGACACCAGAAGAAGATCTTGCGTTGGAAAAAGAACTGCTCGCTGAAGAGAAGGAAATCGCCGAGCACGTCATGCTGCTGGATCTCGGCCGGAATGACGTGGGCCGGATCAGCAAGCCGGGCAGTGTCACCCCCACGAAGCGCATGATCATTGAACGTTATTCTCACGTGATGCACATCGTCAGCCAAGTCGAAGGCGATTTGAAGGACGATGCGGACGCTTACGAAGCCCTCCGCGCCACTTTCCCGATGGGCACGGTAAGCGGTGCGCCTAAGATTCGCGCGATGCAGATCATTGACGAATTGGAGCCTGTCCGTCGTGGCCCATATTCGGGAGGCGCAGGGTACATCAGCTTTAATGGAGAAATGGATACCTGCATCGTGATCCGCACCATGGTGATCAAGGACGGCGTAGCTTATGTTCAGGCTGGTGCGGGCATTGTCTACGATAGTGTGCCTGAGCGCGAGTTTGAGGAAACCGTCAATAAGGCCAAGGCGCTCTTCCGCGCGGTAGAATTCGCCGAGAAAGGACTCGAGCTATGATCGTCCTGATCGACAATTACGATTCGTTTACCTACAACCTTGTCCAATACTTCGGCGAGGTGGAGTCGGATGTGCGCGTCTTCCGGAACGACGCCATCACGGTGGACGCGATCCGTGAAATGAAGCCGGACCGCATCGTGATTAGTCCGGGTCCGTGTACGCCGAATGAAGCGGGTATTTCGATCGAAACCATCAAGACTCTGGGTAAGGACTTTCCGATTTTGGGGGTGTGCCTGGGTCATCAGAGCATAGGCGCGGCGTATGGGGGCGAAGTTGTGCGGGCCGACCGCATCATGCACGGGAAAGTAAGCGCAATCCGGCACAACGGAAACAAGTTGTTTGCCAACGTGCCATCACCGTTCAACGCGACGCGCTATCACTCTCTCATTATTCGGCGCGAAACGTGCCCGGATTGCCTCGAAATAATTGCGGAGACAACCGACCAGAGCGAGATCATGGCAGTTGCCCACCGGGAACATCCTGTTTGGGGGGTGCAGTTCCATCCCGAGAGCATCCTAACGGAATGCGGCAAGCAGATGGTCCGGAACTTCATGGAGGTGTAGCCAGCCCATGTGGCCCCTTGCCGGGATCAGCGTGTCAGGAAAATAAAGCACCGTGGAAGTTGTAAGCCGCTGCTGTTTCAACGTTTAGCCTTTTGACTTCCCCGTGGTGGTATGCTAAAGTCACGAGATTCTCTTGGGGAATCCAACTAACAGCGGAGGCGGTGCCTCATGGCCCCGAACAAGAAACAACTGAAATTGATTGAATTGCTGGATCGCAGCATCCAGCTTACGCGTGAGTTCATGAATGATTGGTTATTGTTCAACCAGATTCTGAGCGCGTATCCGAGCCCGGGGGTTAATAAGGCCCAGCTCGAAAACCAGTTTTTGAAGATTAAGAGTAAGCTCGCGCGCGAGCACCAGGTCCTTAGGGAAAGCCTTGGGGCCGACTACAAGTTTGACGCGAATACGATGAACATCGTGTCCGGCGCGACCAACCTCGAAAGTATCTATTCCCAGTCAGAAGTCGCCATCAAGAAGCTTCAGAATGAATGGCACCGCGCGTTTATCGCGATCAACGAGACACTCGGCGGCCTCGAAGACAAAAAAGTGCGGGCCGAGGCGGGCGAGAATGTCATCGTGGGGAACATGGTAATCACCACCAAGGCGCCCATGAACAAGGGCACGAAGAACGGGTTAATCTTTCTCGTGGTCGTAATTGTGGTGGGCGCAATTGTGTACTTCACCGGCCTTCACGAACGCTACCTGGAAATGCTGCGCTGATTCGAAGGGACAACCCCTTTGCGAAATAGTTGGACTGCGAACGGCTCGATTCCGCGGAAGGATGAGAGTGCAACGGGAGACGTCGCTTGACCAAACGTGAACTTGTAATCGAGGTAGCCGAACGTCTCGGCTACACGCAAAATGAAGTATCGGCAGTGGTGCAGGGAACTTTGGACGCCATTGTCTCCTGCCTTGCCGAAGGCCAACGACTCGAGATCCGCAATTTCGGCGTATTCGAGGTGAAATCGCGGGATGCGCGCATGGGCAGAAACCCGCGCACGGGCGATGAAGTGCCGATCAAGGAAAAGAAGGTCGCGACTTTCAAGCCGGGTAAAGCGCTCAAGGAATACGTGCAAGATCCAACGCGCCTGCCACCGCCGTCCTTCAGCGACGCGCCGGAGCACGGCACGGAAGTCACGACGGGAGCCGCATACTAGCGGCAGTTACAGAGATTTTTTCGCGAGGGCGGCCTCAAAGGGCCGCCCTCGCCTTTCCGGTGCCTTGCACGGGTTGCAACGAACACTCTTTGACCGGTACGATCTTGGAAGCCTTGCTTCGCGGTGCGGTGCAGTTTACGAAACGCAGCGGATGGATACTCGGCGGTAACAACGGCTATGGCGACGATTGGCTTGCTCAACGACGACGATAAGAGAATGACGTTTACCGAGCACCTCGGCGAACTGCGCACCCGCTTGATTCGGGTGGTTGTCGTGTTGGCTGTTGCGTTCATCGTCTGCTTCTACTTCTCCGAATACCTGTTCCGCATGGTGCAAATGCCGCTGATCGGGAAAGACATCCCCTGGACAACGCTCCGCCCGATGGAATCTTTCATGGTCTACATGAAACTCGCGGGCTTTGGCGCGCTTGCGATCTGTTTTCCGCATATCGTTTTCGAGATTGCGGCGTTCGTGTTTCCGGGATTGAAGTCAAACGAGAAACGTGCCGCGCTGTTCCTCTTGCTGGGATGTGCCGTACTGGCAATCGTGGGCGTCGGCACGGGCTACTTCCTTGTAGCGCCGCAACTCATCAGTTTGATGATGCAGTGGACGCCCGATACCGTCCAACAACAATTACAGATGTCGGACACTGTCAGCTTCGTGTTGATGCTGTTGCTCGCTTTCGCGATCGCATTCCAGTTTCCAATGGTTGTTCTAATTCTCGTGTTTCTCGGCGTCGTGACACCAGACTCCCTCAAGCAGTACCGAAGCATCGTCATCGTGTTGCTCGCGGTTGCAGCGGCTGTGTTGACGCCTACAGTGGATCCATTCAGTTTCCTCGTCATGTGGATCCCGCTTGTCTTGATGTATGAAGCGTGCATATTAATTTCGCGCGTCATGGCGCGAAAGGCCAAGGAGTAAGGGCGCCGCGGCGCCGTAGCACCATGCTGAACATTGGCTTGCCAGAAATGGTCGTGATCGCAGGTATTGCGCTCATCTTCCTCGGTCCGGAAAAATTTCCGAGCCAGGCAAAAATTTTTCTCCGCATGCTTCGCGATGTCCGCGATCATTGGGATGAAGCAAAGCGCGAGATAACCAAAGAATTGAACCCTGTAAAGAGCGAACTCCGCGATCTCCAGCGTTTTCGACCCGAGGAGTTGCTCGACAAGATGACCGGCGATGCCCCAAAGTCTTCATCGTCGACACAATCCCCTAGTGAAGACCCATATGGTCAAGGCTATCCCTACGCCAGCGTAATTGAAGATGCGGCAAAAAAAACGGACGAAAACACAGTCGAATTTGGCACATCGACCGCTGAAATCCCGCCTCAGGGCCGTTCGGAAGATTCTGCTTGGGAACGTAAGGATGAACCCGGGAATGGCGCCCTCACCGAAGAAGACGAACACCGCGCCGCAATGAAGGACGCCGACCCGCGTCCTAAAGACGGCTCCGACTAATTCGTCGTGGCTTTCACCCACTTCTCGTACCTACATTGCAACACGAGATGCAGCTCTTTCGAAATGAAGACGAGTCCGTTCTGCACACTACACCCGAGGAGTCAACCGAATGACACGCGCCGAATTTAAAACTGTTTGCAGGGAACGCCGCCTGTCCTGGGGCGTTGTCATGCTCGAACACTTGAACCCCATGATGGTCCGGACTTTCGCCCGCGCGGGATATGACTGGCTGTGGATCGACAATGAGCACGCCCATCAGTCGTATGAGACGATATATGAAGCTGCGCGCACCGCGGAAGACAACGGAATCATATCCATTGTCCGTGTCACCTCGAACGACTATTCGAAGATCGCCCAGGCGCTGGACATGGCCGTTGACGGCATCATCGTGCCGCGCGTCGAGACGCCGGAGGAGGTCCGGCATATTATCGATTGCGCAAAATACCCGCCAATTGGCAAGCGCGGCTTCGGCATGCGCGCATCGCTATTCGGCAAGTACAAGGCCAACATGCGCGAACGCGCCGACGATCAAAACAAAAACCGATTACTTATCATTCAACTTGAGAGCCCCCGAGCTGTAGACAACATCGAAAAAATGATTGAAGTCGCCGATGGGCAACTCGATGGCATTTTCTATGG
>CALEZK010000010.1 GCA_937928585.1 uncultured bacterium
GCTGCACCGCCGTCAATTGCCCCCGCTTCACCTTCGCGCCATGCGATAAGCGCGCTGTGGAATCGAAGTGCTCTGGACGTTCTGTCAGCGTCGAGACTGGGCGCGCATCGCCCGCAAGACTGCTGGAAGCCGTCGAAGTCTGTTGATCGGTAGCCCGTTGTTCCGTTGGTTCCATTGCACCATGTACCCAATCTGGGTTTTGCCATGACGCCATCGTAAACGCCGGGTAATCCGCAGTACCCGCCGCCAATGACCGTCAGGCAGCAACGCCTGAGTCCCAAGTCCTCTGTGCTAAGTGTAGAACAGAGATTCCATAATGTCAATTGTTTTTTGTCTCTTTTTTCGCAGTTAGCTCGCCGCTTCGGACACAATCATGCTCAGAAACGCATGCCTCACTATGGCGAAAAGAGCCTGTGTTTTGCCTAAACACAATGATGCCAGTTGTTTGCGCAAAAAACAAATCCGGGCCCTCCCTGACGGAACGGCCCGGATCTTCATTTACAACCAGCTATACGGAAATTACTTCACTTTCTTCTTCGGGCCGCCCTTTGCAAGGGCCGTCAGCGAGTTTGGCGCCGTGCTGTACGGGCCAGCGTCTGACTGGAAGCTCTTCTCGGCTACATCCACAATTTCGCCCTTCGTCATGCCCGCGGCCTTCGCCTCGGCAACCACTTCGTGCAGACGTCCGATGATCCGCTTGCGGGTCTCTTCGCGGCACTTGCCTTCGATGCCCTTGTTGACGAAAACACCCATTCCACGGCGCGTGTACAAAAGGCCCATGACTTCGAGGTCGCGGTAAGCTTTTGCCACGGTGTTCGGGTTCACGTTCAGGCGCTCGGAAAGCTCCCGTACGGAGGGTAACTGATCGCCAGGCTTAAGACGGCCCGACGCGATGGCGAACTGCACATGGTTCTCGATTTGGACGTACACGGCGACACTACTGTTGATGTCGATACTGGATAGCATTTTGACAATCTCCTCTGCCTTTGAGCACCCTACACACCGAGAAGGTCCACCCGTGCGGGTGCGTGTGCTGAATCGTTTTGTGCATGCCTGCCGCAATAGACGCTGCTGGCAGTCATTCACTACTGTACATATTGTATATTCCAGTTAAGATTAGAGTCAATTTAATTTCGCGTGCGTTCGGCTAAGAGGAGTACCTGACGTGTACCTCGCCAACTTTCGATCGTGGCTACCTGCAATGGCACTTACCATACTTTCGCTCTGCGCGAGCGGTGCCGTCGGCATTACCTCAACCCAGAAAGTAGGAGGGGGCACCTCAGTCTTCGTCGAGGTGAACGACCTTCGAAACCGCCCCCTCCCGGGCTACGTTGATCTGGTCCCTTATGACAACGCTACAGGAACAGCTAAACGCTTGAGCCTGAAGGACGGAAAGGTCCTCAGCCCGGTCGTACCCGGTAAGTACCAAGCCCGGGTGTTTGTCTATGATTGGGACCTCCCCATCATGGTCCACATCGAAGATATCACCCTTCAGGAAGGGGGGCTCGCGAATGTCGGCGTACAATTGACCGAGGGCATGGGCGATTCGCTGCCCCTGCGCGCCTTCGATCAGGATTTTGACTTGGTGCTGGACCGCGTCGAACTCGCGGCCAAAACCAATCCTATGAACCCCAGCAGCTTCCCCGGCGCCGAACCGGTCCCCTTCGATTCCCCCGTACTCGAAAAGAAGGCTGGATGGTACAAAGGCGACCTCCATGTTCGCTCCGTTCATGGCGGCGGCGTAGAGTCGGTGGCCGAATTGGTAGCCCGCGCAGAGAAAAGTGGTCTCGATTTTATCGCCATCACCGACAGAAACACGCTCGAATCCGTTTACGACGCCAACTTTCATTCCAACAAGGTTGTATTGATACCCGCCATGGAGTGGGGAGATGACGAACGCGGCGTCGCCCTCATCTACGGCCCGAGAACCCTTCCTGCAAAACCGAGCGGATTCAAAGACGATCAGGGCGTGTGCCAAAGGGTGCAGGCACAAGGCGGCATTTTCGCAATCGCCCATCCGTGTCTGGACAAGGCCCCCTGGCAGCGTGGGCTCGGATTCGTGAACGCAGTTCAAGTCTGGTGTCGCGACTGGCGCGCCATGCCCGGCATTACATTGAACAGCCTAATGGACGAATATCAACGCAGGGTCGACGGCAATCTCGTTTACTCCATCTCGCTCGCCGCCAACACACAAAACCTTTCCGCAAACGGGCAGGCCGCAATGTTCTGGGACTACGAACTCACCCGCGGCCTCAAGGCAGCGGCGATCGCCGGCAGCATGTCGGCCAATCCCAAAGTGCCGTTGGGGCAGCCGATGACATGGGTCTACGCGCAGGAAAAATCAGCCCGCGGTATTCTCCACGGTCTGCGTCTAGGTCGAACAATGGTCACCGCTGGACCCGACGCCCCATTCATCGAGTTTCTTGCCGATGCGAATACAAGCAAGCGGACAATCAACGTCGATCTGGAAAAGGGAATCAAAAAAGAAGCCGTAAACGTCAATCGCCCCGATGTTGGTTTGGGCGGAGTCGTTCCGCTGGGAATCAACGTAAACCTGATGGTGCAAGTGAAGAACGCAAATGGCGCGAAGGTCGAGATTCTCCGCAATGGATGGCCGATTATCAGCAAGAAAATCGAAACCGATAAGGTGGACGTGCTCCAGGTGACGGAGCGCCCATCATCCTACGCGGTATACCGCGCGCGCGTCATTCGCGCGCCCCAAGGTCCCGGTGTAGGTCCAATCGACATCCTCGCGATGACCTCGCCCATCTACGCGCAAGACATTATCCCCATCGATCCCACGAAGAAGGATCCCCTGGATGTGTGGGTGAAGGTGGGCAACAGCGGTCTGCCTCCAGCAAAAGTGAGCGAACGCATCGAAGAGGGCGGGCAAACCCGCGTGCGGTTCGAGCAGGGTGCGCCGATCCCGCCCGTGGAGCAGGATACATTCGAAGGGCCGCAAGGCGAACGAGTCGTCGAGCTTAAGCCAAAACCGCTTTAAAAAGGTCTCGGACGCATCTCCGCGTCGGGCCGCGCAATTAACGTTGAAGGAATACACAATGCGCCTGGGTATGGTCACCTACAACATGGGCAAAGACATGGATCTGTCCACGCTCATCGAGTTCTGCAAGGAAACCGGCTTGGAAGGCGTCGAACTGCGCACCACCCACAAGCACGGCGTTGAGCTGGAGCTTACCCCGCAGGAACGCGCCGAAGTTCGCAAACGCTTTGAGGACTCCCCCGTAAAGCTCGCCGGTCTCGGTTCCATATACGAATTTCACAGCGCGGATCCCGCCGAGCTCAAACGTAACATCGAAGGCGCGATCGAATACTGCCAACTGGCAGCGGACATCGGTGCCTCCGGCATCAAGGTCCGTCCAAACGCTCTCCCCGAAGGCGTGCCTGTGGAAAAAACGCTCGAACAAATCGGCAAGGCCTCACGCCAGGTCGCCGTGTTTGCAGAAGGCGTTGGCGTGCGCGTGCGCATCGAAGTGCACGGCAAAGGCACCAACGACCCAAAGAATATGCGAACCATCCTCGATCATGCTGATCACCCATACGTCGTCACGTGCTGGAATTCCAACGCGCAAGACATGGACGAATCGAAAAGCATCGCGTCAAATTTCGAACTGTTGAAAAACACAATCGAGCACGTGCACATCAACGAAATCGGTGTGTACCAATATCCGTGGCAGGATTTGTTCACCCGCCTGAAAGCCATGAACTACCCCGGATGGATTCTCGCCGAAATCGCATACAATGAAGACCCGAAGCGTTTCATGAAGTTCTATCGCACGCTCTTCGACCTTTACACCGGCAACTATGCGTGGCCTCGACCGTAGACGAGAATGACTGAACAGAATTCTGCGCCGGAATCCATCGATCCGCCGCCACTGCCCGTCGAGCAACAGCCCCGGCCATTTGGGTTCTGGGCGTCCGCGATCTGGGTGTTATTGGCAATCTTCGCCACCGGTCTCGTGGATATAATGTGGACGTCCTCGATTGGCAAGGTCGCAGATTGGGGAGAGGGCGCCCAGGTCAGCATTACCGGCACCATCGGAAACGTAATCGCGATCATCGTGCTCTTCGCCGCGGTGCGACTCAAGGGCAACTGGCGATTTGAAGACTATATTGGATTGCATGTCGTTCCGCGCAGGGTACTGTTTCTGTGGATCCTTGCAATCATCGCGTGGGGAGTAATTTACGATAGCATTCTGTATCTGCTCGGCCAGCCTGTCGTTCCCGATGAGAACAAGGTCTTGTACATTTCCGCCCCAAGCAAGACATTGTTGTTTGTTCTAATCGTTTTTGCCGCGCCGATCGGTGAAGAGGTAATTTTTCGCGGCTTCCTCTATCGCGGCTGGTTGGCCTCGCGTTTAGGCGCTGCTGGAACCGTGTTACTGTCAAGCCTCATTTTTGCCGTGTTGCATCTTCAATACGACCTGTATGGCGTGGCCGGAGCGGGAATGCTTGGCGCACTCATCGGAATGGCGCGCGTATCTTCGGGGTCGATTTATCCGTGCATTGCAATGCATATGGCAAACAATTTCATCGCATTCCTCTATACCATGTACGAAGTGTCGCGAGACACCATTAGTATCTAGCGTATGTCGGCTTCATCGAAAACGTCTCTCGGTAACCCCATCCAGACCCTGCCGGGTGTTGCGGATAACCGCGCGTCACAGCTCGCCGGACTGAATATCGCCACCGTTCGCGACCTGCTGTTTCATTTCCCGCGCGCATATGAAGACCGCAGATCTGTAACGCGCCTTGCCGATGTGCGCGAAGATCAAATCGTAACCGTCCTCGCTGAAGTCATATCTTCGCGCGTCGTTCGCCTGAGGTCCCGCATGTCGATGGCAGAAGTCAGGCTTCGAGACGATAGCGGCGAGATGCGCGCCGTCTGGTTCGGACAAGAATATCTCGCCCGAACCTTTAAGCCAGGTGCGCGCGCGTTTTTCACGGGACGCGCCGGTAAGTGGAACGGCGTCGCGCTTCGCAATCCCGATTATGAATTGCTAACCGGCGACGAGGAAGATCTCCTGAACGCAGGCAGAATCGTCCCTGTATACCGCCTCACCGAGGGTGTATCGCAGCGCATGTTGCGCCGGTTGGTTCGCACCGCGCTCGATCTCGCCACGCAACCGATAAACGATGCGCTTCCGGAAGCAATTCGTGCGCGCCACAACTTGCCCGAAGCAAACGATGCGCTGAGAAACGTCCATTTCCCCGACGATCTGGACCTCGGCAAACGCGCCCGCAATCGTTTTGCATTCGAGGAACTGCTTGGGATCCAACTGGGCGTATTGCGCGCGCGTGCCATGCGCCACGAGGAACGCAAACACAACAGGCACACCGTGGAAGGACCGCGTCTTCGGGCCTTACAGGCGTCCTTGCCCTTCGAGTTGACCAATGCGCAAGCGCGTGCAATCGAGCAAATACTCTCCGACATGGCGTCGCCACGTCCCACAATGCGCCTCTTGCAGGGCGATGTCGGTTGCGGAAAGACTATCGTCGCAATGCATGCCATTGCTGCCGCTATCGACGGCGGCTATCAGGCGGCCATAATGGCGCCGACCGAAATTCTCGCGGAACAACACGCGATAACCATGCACGAACGGCTCGCGCCCTTGGGTGTATCTATCGGTCTGTTGACAGGTTCAACAACCAACGCCGCCAACCTCAGACAGCGCATTGCAAACGGCGAAGTGCAATTGATCGCGGGCACGCACGCGCTCATCCAGGGAAGCACGCAGTTTCATAAACTTGGACTCGTCGTAATCGACGAACAACACCGATTCGGTGTCGTACAACGGAGCGCACTCGCGGAGAAAGGGCTGGATCCCGAGATCGTGCAGATGACCGCAACCCCAATCCCCCGAACCCTCGCAATCACCGTCTATGGTGGGATGGACATCAGCGTAATCGACGAATTGCCGCCAAACAGAACGCCCGTCAAAACAAAACAAATCCCACCGGCAAAGATCGAGGGAATGTACGACTACGTGCGAAAACAAGCATCGCAGGGTCTCCAGACGTACATCGTTTGCCCGTTAGTTGATGAATCCAATACACGCCTGCTCAAAGCGGTTACCAAACACTTTGATGAACTTGTCGGCGGACCCTTGTCCGGCCTGCGCGTTGGTCTGATGCATGGAAGGCTTCCGTCGAAGGAGAAGGATGCCGTGATGCGCGCCTTCAAGGCAGGTGAGCTTGACGTGCTGCTCAGCACAAGCGTTATTGAAGTCGGTATCGATTGTCCCAATGCAACAACCATGATCATCGAAGATGCTTCGCAGTTTGGCCTGACCCAACTTCATCAACTTCGCGGCAGAGTGGGGCGTGGAAGCGAAACGTCTCATTGTTTCCTGTTGGGAAAGGCAAAGACGGAAGATGGCCGCACACGCCTGGAAAAAATGTGCGCGACGTCAAACGGGTTTGAAATAGCAGAAGCCGATCTCGCGCTGCGCGGGCCGGGAGAGTTCTATGGCGTTCGCCAGTCCGGGCTCAGCGACCTTCGTGTAGCCGATTTAATTTTGGACGCCCGCCTGCTCGATCTCGCGCGGCGGGAAGCTGAAATGCTGCTACGCACGGACCCGCAATTGAAGAAACCGGAACATGCGGAACTGGCTGCGGCTGCGCGCGCCTTCATTGCCGTAGACAAGTGAATCCAACCGGACTTCCAGATCAATAAGTCCGTCTCAGCCAGCTTGGTCAGCGCTCGGATATATTTTCTGAAAGATGGACTTGAGGTCGCCCAGTTGCATCTGGCCCGGTGCCGTGCCTTGACCAAACGCCGCGAACGTAAACAGCGAACCCAACGCGGGAAACAACACGCGCGTGCTCACACCGATG
>CALEZK010000011.1 GCA_937928585.1 uncultured bacterium
CAGTAATACAGGCTCAGGTTCCGTCGGCGGCGGTTCTTGTTGCCGCGTACCAAGGCAGGAACTGAATGACAAACCAAGCAACAACAGGGCGAATACAATCGGCTGTGTAACGCCACGCACATTTTCTGCGATCAAGCTGTCTCTCCACTCGCATGAAGCGCGATTGCCGCGCGCACGTCGCCATGTGCCCGCTCATAGAGCGCGCGCGCATCCTGCGCGGAAATCTTCAACCGCTCCATCAATACCGCCACGGCAACATTGTTTCCCGCGTCCACAAGCCGCTGCGCGGCTTCCGCTTCATGTATACCCGTAAGAACAGAAATGATGTAAGCTGCGCGCTTGCGCAACTTCTGGTTCGTCGGCTGAACGCCAATCATGTAACCCTCAAAAACACGGCCCGACAGCGCCATTGCGCCCGTTGTAATCGCATTAAGCACAAGTTTCGTTGCTGTCCCCGCCTTGAGCCGCGTTGATCCCGGCAGTACTTCCGGACCAGTCGGCATGACGAGTCGAAAATCGGCGGCTATGCCGACATTTGGCACGCAACTCACCAGCGCAGTCGCGGCATTTCGAATCTTGGCGGCTTCGAGTGCGGCGAGGGTATACGGTGTTGTGCCCGACGCCGCGATTCCAACGACGACGTCCTTCTCCCCGACGGGGGGATCGATAGCATCGATATTGGCTTTTCCAAGCGCTGTGTCGTCTTCGGCGCCTTCGATGCTCTCGCGCAATGCCCGATCACCGCCTGCGATGATGCCAATCACCCGCCCCGGCGGCACACCAAATGTCGGTGGACATTCCGATGCATCCAGCACGCCGATGCGTCCGCTGGTTCCGGCACCGACGTAGATCAACCGGCCGCCGTTTCGAAATGCATGTGCAGTGCGATCGATGATTTGGCAAAGTTCGTGGGAACATTCTTGCGCCGCAAGTACCGCTTCCCGGTCTGCGTGTTGCATGCGTTCGACCAGGCCTGCGGTACTCATGCAATCCAGCGTCGTTTCTTTCGTCACTTCGGAATGCGCCGTGTTGACAGTCACTTCGGCAAAAGGAACAGAAGATGGAATTTGTGATTGTCTTGATATTGCGAATAGCGCCGAATGGCCGATGTAAGGTGCAATACCGACCTTGTTTTCAATGCCAAGCGCGCGCAACGCGCCTTGGAAAAGATCGCTGTAGTATGCGCTGTGCTCGAAGAGTCCGCCCATTAAAAAAACAGGCGTAGCCGCATTAAGACGCGTTCGCGTCACGGCGTCCTTCAAAATGCCGCCCAGCGACTGAGCGCAATCGACGAGGCATTGCGTCGCAAGGGGATCGCCGTTTCCACCGCAATGCAGCACCGTTTCGGCCAATCGCGCAATGTCTTGCTTCTGCGCGGTCGCGCACCATCCGACCAGCGACTCCACATCTCCCAGGCCCGCCGCGCGAGCCAATGCCGTTAACAGCGTACAGGTCTCGTTACGCCTGTCTTTGTATTGAAACGAGCGGCGCAACGTGGTCGTCGCCACATGGTACGCGCTACCATCGTCACCCAAAATGGGGCCGCGTCCGCCAAAAGTATGGACATTTTGCGAAGCGTCCAACACGGCAACGCTGCTCCCCGTGCCGGCGATCACGAGGATTGCTTGCGATTGACCAGCGTTCGCCAGCAAATGTGCATGAATATCAGTTAATACGACGACGCGCTCCGCCCCCGGGACGCGCGCCCAAAGCGTATCCGCAATAACCTTTCGCGATGCTTCGTCGCGAGCCCCTGACACGCCAGCAAATACGACGACTGGTACCTTTGGCCAATCCTGGGCCACTGTCTTCGCTACCGTCGCGAGTCTATCCGCCGCAATAGCGGGCGTCACCTGATGCGGGTTCGTGTGCTCTCCCATGGATTCCGCGAGCAAAGTCCCCGCTTCGTCATATACCCCGATGCGCGTTCCGGAACCGCCGCCGTCTATCGCTATGTATATTCGATCGACCATGCTAAACCCACTGCTGCATGCCAAAAATCTCTCTTCGTGCCCGAAGTCTGCGCATGGTAGCATGCGCGCTCGGAGAGTATGGAATGAACCAACACGACATCGCCGCATTGCTCGCGCTCATGCGCGTAGAGGGCGCGGGAAATACTGCGGGGAGGCGCGCCCTATCTCTTTCGCAATTGCTCGATTGCTCCATCGCGGAAATCATTGCGGCCGATGCGCGGACCCTACTCCCCCGACTTCCCTCGGGCACTTTTGACGCCGTGATAAGTGCAGCGGCGCGTATAGAGAACGACGATTTGACCCTTGCCAGTAAACATGTCGCGCGAATGCTGGACGCAGGAACACACGTGTACGCATTCACGGATGAAGGCTACCCAGACCTGTTGTCGCGTTACCTTGTTGATGCAGCGCCCGCGCTGGTCTGGTGTGCGGGAAATCTCGAATTGCTGAACGCCCACGGCGGCGGCGTCGTGGGAACGCGCGACCCTTCCCGCGTAGGATTCGAGATTGCGATGGACTGCGCCCGCTGGTTCGCGAATGAAGGCATCACGGTTGTCAGCGGCGGTGCGGACGGAGTCGATTCTGCCGCGCATCGCGCTGCTATAGAGTCAAACGGTTCCACGATAATTGTCTTGCCGCAGGGAATGCGCACGTACAGTTTTCCTGCGTATGTTCGCGAAGCGCTTGAATGCCACCGCTGCGCGCTCATCAGCCAATTCGATCCGGAAATGTCTTGGCAAACCCACGCCGCCGTCACGCGCAACGCAACTATCGCCGCTTTGTCGAAAATTGTGTGTGTAATCGAGCCCAAGCGTATGGGCGGCAGCATTCGCACTGCGAAACACGCATTCGCTCAGGGCAAAAAAGTGTTCTACCATTGCGCACGCGGCGCGGAATCCGTGGCCCCCTTGTTGCGTCAGTCTGGCGGCAGTGATTTGCTGACAAACGACCACCTACTGGACAGCGACGCATTGCACATGGCGTGGGGCGTCGAATCAGCGGACACGCCAAGTCAGGCCGATCTACTTTAGTTCGCGCGCCCGAAAGGAATTGAACGATGTCCGAAAACACAAGCGTAGACCTCGGTGCGGCAGAGCAGAAGAACAGACGTTTGTTCTTCGCCTGGGCTGCGGTATTGCCTTTGTTGGTAATGATTGTCGGCGTAGCCTTGGCCCACTTCGAGGTTCTCCCCGCGTTTCGCGGCTTTCTCATCTACGTGCTGGCGGGACTCGTGAGCATTCTGCATACGGCGTTACTGTTGCTGATGCGATGGGTGTTGCCGGCGAAACCGCCTGTGAAAATCATCCTCTCCGCCGCATTCCCCGCGCTGATCGTCGTCGCTTCAGCTTCGTCCGGCATGGGCTATCCGCCAATCAACGACGTCACCACAGATCTGTCGAGTCCCCCTGAATTCGACGCGGTCGCCAATCTTCCCGACAACGCGGACCGCGACATGTCGTTTCCATCCGATTTTGTCGAAACGATTCGCGAATCGTATCCACAGCTCAGCCCATTTCATCTGGTTGGGCCACAACCCACAAGGGAAGAAATGTTTGATATCGCGTTGAATGTAGCCAAAGAAGAACCTGGCTGGTCGCTACTTCGAATCGATGAAACAAATGGAATGATAGAAGGCACGGCGCAGACTTGGCTGTTCCGATTCAAGGATGATTTTGCGATTCGTGTGCGTGAAGTCGATGGCAATACCGTGCTCGATATGCGGTCGAAATCACGGGACGGAAAAGGCGACCTCGGCGCGAACGCGAAACGGATCGACCAGTTCATCGCTCGGGTGCGATCCCGGCTCCATGCCGGCTCCTGACACACCCCTCCCCGTCGCAAACTCTTCCGAATTTGCGTCAGGAAATGATTAGGATGCCGCGCCTACCCCGTGGTCGGGCGGAAAAGGGACTGATGCACGACGCTTTTGGCGAGCAAGGTCCCATTCGAATGGTAGAAACTAAGCTGGCACCCGGAGTCGTCTGGGGTCTCGACAGAGAGCCGATCTTCCAGGATCCCAAGCAGCTTGCGCCGCTCGTGATCATCCACCCGATCCCAGGTGGCCGATTCTTCCGGTGTCATGGTGTACCGCCGAGAACCATACCGCAAATGCCTACTATGCTTCATGGCGAAAAGTTCCCCGAGTTCCCGTAGTATAGCAGAACTCCCGGCCCTTTTGGGATACCCCTTCGAGGCCGAGCGTTGCCGAATGTTGGTTTGAATACTGAATCACACAACCGTTCATGTGCCGAGTTGGACTGTGTATTATACGTCTTGGTTTCGTTAATGGTTGACGGGGAAAGCCCCGATACACAATATATTGTATACTGATTGCATTATTTGTCAATATTTTGTAGCAGGAGCGCGACCTTGGGAACCGAAATCGAACGAAAATTCCTGGTCAAGGGCTCAAACTGGACGCCTGCCGCAGCCGGAGAACGGTGTGTGCAGGGATACCTGTCTTTTGGGCCTCCAGTGGCGATTCGAGTACGGATTATGGGCGGGATTGCCACCTTGAACATCAAGACGGCGACGGCAACTATCGCCCGGCACGAGTTTGAGTATGAAATTCCGGTCGATGACGCCCACGCCATTCTGTCCACGTCGTGCATGGGCGCGGCGATTGAAAAGACGCGCTATACCGTAGACTATGAAGGCAAAACTTGGGAAATCGACGTATTCGATGGCGCGAACGCGGGCCTGATTGTCGCGGAGATAGAACTGGAATCCGAAGAGGAACCGTTCGCCAGGCCACCTTGGGTGGGCCTGGAAGTGTCCGGCGATCCTCGGTATCTGAACGCGTTGCTCTGCCAACACCCCTATAGCACGTGGCAAAAGGAAAACGAATGAGCGAATCCGCTCCGGTGAAGGTCGCAATTGAGTCGGTGTCGTTCTATGTTCGGAACGTGTACATGCGATTGCCGTTTCGCTACGGAAAGGCATGCCTGACCGCCGCGCCGCTGCTGCATGCGCGCCTCGTCGCGCGGGATGAACGCGGAAACGCGTTCACAGGCGCAAGCGCAGACATGCTCCCCCCGAAATGGTTCGACAAGGCGCCGGACAAGGATTTTCGGCGCAACATCAGCGACCTCATCCTCGCCGCGAAAACGGGCGAAAAAGCATATCTTGCCGTAGCCAACGAATGCCGCGCCGTCTTTGACATCTGGCACGAAGCATACGAACTTACACAAGACGCAACACAACTCGTGGGCTTGAACGGGCTCACCGGCTCGTTTGGCTCGTCCATCATCGAGCGCGCGCTGATCGACGCCGCGGGAAAAGCCGCGAATCTGGGCTATCACGCGATGATGCGCGGCAATCGGTTTGGAATCGCCCCACACGCGATTCACGACGAATTGGATGCTATCGGCCTCGAAGAATGCATTCCCACCCAGCCTTCACGTCACATTTTCGTGCGCCATACCGTTGGTCTTGGCGATCCGATTACCAATGCAGACATACCCGCGGACGAATCACTGCACGACGGCATACCGCAAAGTGTGGAATCGTGGATCGATGCCGCCGGTGTGCGCTATTTCAAGGTCAAGATCTGCGCGAACCTTGATATCGACCGCCCTCGCCTGGTGGCGCTTGCCAAACTGTTGGATGCAAAGCTTCCGGGAACTTACCAACTTTCCCTCGATGGCAATGAACAGTTCCAGACAGTGGGCGAACTCCGGGCATGGTATGGCGCTGTCAGGGAGACAGGCGAACTTCGCAACCTGCTTTCGCGGGTGTTGTTCATCGAACAACCCATCGAACGCAGTGCGGCCCTCTCGGAATCGGGCGCGGCGGGCCTCGCAAGTGCAACCGAACTTCCGGCAGTAATTATCGACGAATCAGATGATCATCTTGATGCATTCAAGATGGGCGTGGCGCTTGGATACCGAGGCGTAAGCGTCAAAAATTGCAAGGGTGTCTTTCAGGGTGTGCTGAACCGGATGCTGGTCAATTTGTATTCGGACGAATTCCATAAGCCTTACCTGCTCTCAGCGGAAGACCTGTGCAACCAGCCGATCGTGCCCTTGCAGCAAGACCTCTGCGCCGTAAGCGCGCTCGGCATCGCGCATGTCGATCGCAACGGCCA
>CALEZK010000012.1 GCA_937928585.1 uncultured bacterium
GTTTGAGCGTGGGGCGGAGGTATTGGCCGATACAGGTTGCTTCGCAGCCTGCGTTGAGCAAGTCGTGTAATGTTTGTTTTACTTCGCCTTCTGTTTCGCCGTGGCCGACCATAAACGCCGACTTCACGATTGTGCGTGGTTCCCATTCGGCCGCCATCGTCAATACGCTCAGGGCTGCTCGATACGTGCAGCGCTTGCCACGGACCGTGGGATACAGCCGTTCTACCGTTTCTATGTTATGCGCGAAAACTTCCGGCTGTGCCGCGAGGACGGTTTCCACCGCGGCTCGGTCGCCTAGAAAATCTGGTACCAGGACTTCAATTGTCGTTTTCGGATTCACCGCGCGAACAGTGCGAACCGTTTCCGCGATGTGCCCTGCGCCGCCGTCTGCTAAATCATCGCGCGTGACCGCGGTGATGACGGCGTGTCTAAGTTGCATCCTGCGAATGGCTTCCGCGACACGCGCGGGCTCGTCCAATTCAACCGGCTCCGGTTTACCGCTTGGAACCGAACAATACCGGCAGTTTCGCGTACACGTATTGCCGAGAATCATCAGCGTGGCTGTGCGCTTTTGCCAGCACTCGGCCATATTCGGACACCGCGCGCTTTGGCACACCGTGTTGAGTTCTAAATCCTCGACCAAGTCCTTGGTGAAGGTGAAGTCCTGGCCTGAGGCCCACGGCCTGCGAATCCACTCGGGAAAGCGCGCGTTCAAACTGTGCCTACCTCATTGCGCCGGAGCTGCTTTCGGACACCCCGAGGCAGGCTCTGGCGGGACGAGTATAGCATGGGTCGCGGGTCTTTATAAAGTTTGCGTTGATGCAGACTTGCGCGGGTTGTGGCAGTTTTCGCATATCGAGCCGCACTAACTACTTGCACTGAAAGCGGTTGACTTGCTGCCTGCCCTTGTGTAGAGTCTAGGTACCGTAACTCCATGACCCCCACAATTCCTGGGGCGGCTGCTAGCAAGATATAGGGCGGGTTGGCCGGGGGTCCGCAATGGGTAGTTTTGGGGCCTCATTTTCTATAAGGAGTGGTGGTTGCACCTTATTGAAGAAAGACCCGTTACGCAGGTCAAAAGACAGACTCCTCAGATCTTGGTGGTGGGTGGTGGAAAAGGGGGGGTCGGTAAGACCTGTTTTTCGGTCAATTTAGCCATCGAGATCGCGCGCAAGGGCTGGCGCGTCATCCTCGTAGATGCTGATTTAAGCTGTTCCAACGTCGAGACCGTGCTTGGCCTGCAGGCCGAGGTGAAGCTCGACGCCTTCTTCTATCAGCGGGGCGGGAAGAACCTGAACGCGGTTCTCTGCGACACGCACTACGACAATCTGAAGCTCATACCGGGCACGACGGGTCTCTTGGAGGTCGCAAACCCGAAGTTCCAGCAGAAGGCTGCATTCATACGCGAGCTGCTGCAACTCGAAGCTGATCTTGTGATTGTCGATCTGGATGCGGGGGCGCACCTCAACACGCTCGACTTTTTCCTGATGACCGACACCAACGGCGTGCTTGTGATTACGCCGGAGAAGACGAGCATCGACAACGCGTTTAAATTCCTTCGCGCGGCGTTGTTCCGGAAGATTGAGCGGTTCTACCAGAGCCCAGAAGTTGCACTGCTGCTCAAGCGGGCGGCGTCCCTGCGTGAGTTCCTGGAAATCATTCGAACTTCGGATCAGTTCGAAGACGAGATGCGCAAGCAGATTTGCGGGGAGCTTGTTTCGATTGCGCGGAGCATACGCCCGAAAATCGTCGTAAATCGCTCGCGAAATGCGTATGAAGCGCAGATTGCCGCGAACATACTCTCCAAGATTGCGCGTCAGTCGCTGATGATCGAGCCGGAGAATTTGGGCTTCCTTTATTTCGATAAATGCGTGCCGGAGGCCATTAACTCGGGCCGGCCCTTTGTGGTAAGCTACCCGAAACAGAAGATAACGGCCTGCGTGGCCGATATCGCCAACCGTCTAGGATTCTTTTAACCATGCTAGATCGCTCCGAGCCACGTAAAGAGCCGGCCACGGCGAAGCCACAGGTGCAATGGAAACCGGTTGAGCCGCCCGTCGAGAACGCGCCGGACACCTACGAAGCGCTGGAGCGCGCGGGCAAGAAGGATTCTATATTCGGACGGTGGAACCAATCGTTTCAGGAAATTCTCTCCACGAACCGGGGTCCCGCGCGGGTGCGGTCCGCGGCGGATGAGGCGGGGGAGAGTCCCGACGTCACCGCCGACGATTTGGCAATTCGCCGCGCGAAGACGGTGAAGCCGCAGCGCATGGTGGTGCCGGAAGGCGTTATTATTGAAGGAAACATGACGAGCGGTTCAGAGACAGAGATTTCGGGCCGTATCGAGGGCGATGTCACCGTTGATGGTGTTTTGTATCTTGGCGCGAGCGCTCTGGTGACTGGAAACGTGCGGGCGACATCGTGCAAGGTCGATGGACTCGTTGAAGGGCGCGTGGAGTGCTCGGAAGAGCTCGAACTCGGGCGTACCGGGCGTTTGAACGCGGATGCCATGGCCGGCAAAGAGATGAACCTTGGCGGTCAGGTTTTTGGCAGCATTTCGACTGGGGGCGTTGCGCGGCTGCGACCGACCGCCAAGCTCAGCGGCAATATAAAAGCGCGGCGCATTGTTATTGACGAAGGTGCGGTATTCAACGGATCCTGCACCATGCGCCCGCCCGCGCAACGTGCCGAGGCGGCAAGCGCGCAAAAACAATTGCCGTTGTAACTTAGGAGGTACATTGCAGTGGGCCCAATGGTCCTGGACTGGACGATGCTTCTCATTATTCCCGGTTTCGTGCTTTCGATCTGGGCACAGTGGAAGGTGAAGTCTGCCTATGCGAAATACTCGCAGGTCGGCACACGCGGCGGTCTAACCGGCGCGCAGGTTGCCGCGCGGATTTGCCAGCAGGCAAACCTTGCCATCGTTGGCGACACCAAAGGATCGCGCGGTCAGGTTGTAGGGCTTGAGGCGATTCCCGGTCACATGACCGACCATTACGATCCGCGTGATCGCACGCTTAGGCTCAGCCAAGAAGTCTATGGTGGACAAAGCATTGCAGCCTTGGGAATTGCCGCGCACGAAGTTGGTCACGCGATTCAGCATGCAAACGCGTACTCGATGTTGATGTGGCGAAACGCGATCTATCCAGTGACGAGCATCGCTTCGACGTTGTCGTGGCCCTTGCTGCTTGCGGGTCTCTTCATGGGCTTTCCCGCGCTTTTGAAGATTGGCATTCTACTGTTTTCGTTCGCGGTGGTGTTTACGTTGATCACACTGCCGGTGGAGTTTGATGCAAGTCGTCGTGCGATCCGCGCGCTCTCGA
>CALEZK010000013.1 GCA_937928585.1 uncultured bacterium
TTGTGGGTGTCGGGTGCACGTATGCTTCGAGTTACTGGCTCTTCGCAGGTCAGTCGTACCCCTTGTTGATCTTGTATGCATTGCTTCAAGCGTTCTTCTATTGTCCGGCGAACATCTATCCCATATCGATGCTCGCGGATATTGCTACACACGATGAATGGAAGAACGGAGAAGCCAATGAAGGCATGTTCTACGGCGCGAATTCCCTGCTGACAAAACTCTACAATGCCGCCGGCCTGTTGTGGTTTGGATTCGCGCAGGATCACATCGTCGGCTACGTGAACGGTGCGGTGGATCAGCCTGAGGAAGTCATTACGCGCATGCGGCTGCTCTACGCTTTTCCGGCGCTTGGCACCTCGCTCATCGCGGTGGTGTTTTTGACCCGATACGACCTGTCTCGCCAGAAGATGGGGGAAATCGTTGCTGCACTTGAGAACACCCGAGCTATGCGTTCGCAAACGTCGACGACAGACGGGCTGGACTAATCAAGGTTCAACAAGGCTTTTGCCATTGCGCGAGCAGCTTCTTGCGTTGCAACGCGGCCCTCCAATTGCGCGTCCTCAATCTGCGCGAGCACCTCCTTGAAACGCGGTCCAGGAGTAAGCCCCATCTCGATGAGATCCCTCCCCGTTAGCAGCGGTTTGGGTCGCACGGCATCGGGAGGCAAATTGGCAATGTAGTTCTCAATCCATTCGATTGTGCTTAAGTCTCCGTGACTTGACGCGCAATCCATGCGTCCGAGCTGCAACAGTTCTCCGAACCCGGGCTCGCGGACGAAGCGCTTCAATTTGCTCTCGCGCATTTGTGGGGCGTGCGCCAAACGCATGTGCTGTCCGACAAGCCACACGATGCGTTCCGTGTCGTCGTTTGAAAGGCGTAGCCTTCTGCAAATGGCGCCCGCCATCTTCGCGCCGACTTTGTCGTGATTGTTAAATCGTATGCGGTCTTCGACGGTCATCGTCGGCGGTTTTCCCACGTCGTGAAGCAGGGTGCCAAGCGCAAGCGTTGGGGTGGTCCCTTTGAGCATGTCCGCAAGGATACAGGTGTGCACGAAAACATCGCCTTCGGGATGGAACTCTTCAGGTTGCGCGACTCCCTTCATCGCGGCTATTTCCGGTAGGATGTGCGCGAGCATTCCCGTCTCATCCAATAGTCGCAACGCGCGACCGCCGCCCCCTTCCGTCAGCATTTTGACGATCTCATCGCGGATGCGTTCCGCGCTTGTTGATGTAATCAGGTACCCCATTTCCCGGATCGCGTTTAACGTCTCCGGTTCAATTGTGAAGTCCAGGCGGGCGGCAAACCGAATGGCTCGCAGCAAGCGAAGGTAATCCTCGCTGAAGCGCGCCTGAGGCACGCCAACGGTCCGGATCACGCGTTTCATCAGGTCTGACTGCCCGTCTATATAGTCCAGAACGCGTTCTGAAACGGGATCGAAGAACATGGCGTTGATGGTGAAGTCGCGCCGCGCGGCGTCCTCCCGCTCTCCTTGAAACGTAACTGAACTCGGGTGTCTTCCATCGGTGTACGGACCATCACTTCTGAATGTCGCAACCTCGATGTGGCACTCCGGTTCCACGACAATCATCACGCCAAAAGCCGCGCCGACCGCAATTGTCTTGGGAAATAAGGCGGCGATGTCCCGCGGCGTAGCGTTTGTTGCGACGTCATAGTCCTTTGGCGTGATGCCAAGGAGCATGTCGCGGACGCAACCGCCTGCGAAAAGCGCGCGGAAGCCCGCGTTGATGAGTGTTACGCTGATCCGCTGCGCGGCGTCGCGTTTGGGATCCATTGGATGCTCACTTGTGCGTGGCAAGTCGCTGACCCGAGCCCGAATGCGTGCGCGGTGGAAGTACGAACCAAATCGCGCAAAGCACGATTAGCATGACGATTGCCGCAGTGAGCACCATCGTAATGCTGGCATCCGGTTGCGAGACGCGCTGACGATAGGCGAGTAAGGCCGCCGAAGCCACGAGCATCAACAGCGCCGTCCAGCGGTAGTGGGCATCGGACATTAACACGCAAATCGCGATCCACGCGAATGCATGTGCAAACACCAACACGGTTTGCCACGATACCGGTGCCGCCAGCGCGAACGTGCAGGTGCCAAGCGCCCCGGCAACGAAAAGCACTATGAATTGTGCGGCGCGTTCTGTCGGGCTTGTGGATTGCCCGTTCTCGGCGCGGAACGCGAAGCTGCGTTCAACGATGATGCATGCAAGCACCTGCGCGAAATACATCGGCCAAAGCCAGGTATGCTCGGTGAGTGCCGGGTTGGCCTGGAACAGTGCAAACAACCAGAACCCCGTGCCGATGCCAAGCGAAGTTACCGCGCTCAGCTTCAGTCCTGTGGCTCGGGCCGCAAAGCCAATCACGGCAAGCAGTAGGGCCAATGCTGCCATCGCAATCGGCGCGTACGAAATTCCTGCGTAGCGAAACACGATCGCCGCGGTCGAGCCTGTTGCGATGATGTACGGCAGCGCCGCGCTCGCATGATACTCGGAGCTTTGGCCGCCGCTGATGCGCGCCAAAAAGCGTTCCCCGCGAAAGCCACCCACGAAGGTATACGCAGCCAGCAATAATGTATATAGATCGAAGCGGGGTTGTTCGGTAAATCCTTCTTTCTGGATGTACAGCAGAAAATAAAAACTGACGTGTGCCGCCACGACCAACATCACTGCGCCCGTTTCAATCTGGGGCGTGCGCAGTGCAAATCCCAACACGGCGACACCGGCGCTGAACAGGGCGAGCAGGAACGGCAGTGATGGCAGGTTGCCGAGGTCCGAAATTACCAACAGGGTGATCAGCAACGATGCGCCCGCGGCGTGCAGCAAGGACACCGTAGACGACGGCACGTCGAAGGCTGTATCGGCCAGAAACCAATGGCCGCTAAGTCGCCGCTGTGGTGGCTTGACGCTGCGAATATGCCTGGCGTAGTACCAGGACGTGCACAGCATCACCGCCGCCGTGAACATACCCTGTATCCAGTTGGAGTGTATCGTTTGCGAGCCGATGTACATCGGTCCCGTGAACTTCATTGCCTGCATCGTAACGATGAATGTCGCCAGCAGCACCAACAGGTTTACCGGCTTCAACACCACAATACCGGAGATGTGAAAGAGTCCGGCGAGCCCAAGGCACTCCAGCGACAAGGCTGCAATTAGCCACGGGCCGTCCAAGGCTTTGTACATGGCAATATTAAGCAGCAAAATTGAGGCAGCGAGAAATATGTGAAACAGATAATTGCGATGAGGGCCGCTGCTCTCCGCAAAAATCGCGAGGAATACCGCAAGGACAGCCAAAACACTGTAGATGAAAGTCTCGTTGGTCGAGCCGTACGTTCGCAACCCGTACCATACCAACGGATAGTAGGCCGCACAGTTCAGCGTTGCGAGAAGCGCAGCCCGGCGACGGCCACGGCCAATGCGTCGCGATTCCATCACGCACAACGCGGAAACGAGCAGATGCCAGATTGTCAGCAATCCGAAGGCCAGCCATGCGTAACTTCGCTCACTGATCGGCATGACTGCTTCCGGACGCACCAGGTACAAGGCGAAAACGGCGTAACCGGCAACGAGCCCTAGCAAAATGAATCCCTGTGGGCGTTGCCTGTGAACGGCGATGGAAAACAGACCCAACACGGCAGCAACGACCAGAGTCCAATCGACCTGTAGCCCTTCGCCGCGCGCGATGGATGCAAGGCTGGCATTTTGCGCCGAGAGCGTGCTCCAGGTCGCCACTCCGATAGCGGCGGCCAAGAGCAGCATCAACACGCGCAAAGTCCAAACGCGGCTGGCAGGCCGTGAGGGTTTAGGCTGCGGGTCACCGATTCGCCGCCCGCGCACGCCCGAGGCGCGCCGTTCCGCGCGCATCCTTTCGAGTTCGCGCGTAAGTGTTTCAACGCGCGCCTCCAACTCGCGAATGCGGTCATGCTCGGACTGTGGTTGGCCATTACTCATAAAGACTAGTTTACCCGGACTTCGTCCCTGGCCGTACACGCAAATAATGATGTGCCCTCAATTGGCACCGCTTCGATTCCGGTGGGGGCAAGCGGTGCCCCAAATGACATCTGCGATCCCCGCAACATAACACGGTTGGCGCTGTGTTCAAGGCCTTCGATGCCGGTCGCGTGCGTAACCACAAAACTGCGTACTGTATCCGGCATCAAATCGAGCAGGAACACCGCACTGAATGTGTTGTCGGAGGAGAGGAAGACGTGATGCCAATTGGGTGCTTCGTTCAGCAAACGCCAGCCTTCGTGTGTTTGCTCCCAAAGCAATGGCGACTTGTTAGCCGGAAAACCGTCAACGATGATGGGTGTCTGTTGCGAGCCGCCGGTGATGGTGAATTCCGCGAAATTTCGCGCATCGATCCGCACCCGCCGCGGATATCCGGGAGCAGCCGTTCCGGTGCGAGCCTCAATTCTGGCGAGTCCCGCGCCGTACATGGCGCGCTGACTGGACATAAGGTCGGGGGTAGCGTCGGCGATTGGCATGATGAACAAC
>CALEZK010000014.1 GCA_937928585.1 uncultured bacterium
CAATGTGTCCATTCTTAAGCTCCACCTGCTGACCCGGCTCCACGCGATTGATGCCGCTGATGATTGATTCGCGTCCGGGTACGCAGCGCAAGGTGAGGTAGCGGTCCACCGCAAGTAGATTGAGCCGTTTTGGCATAAGGCCCGATGCGAGCAGTGCTTTAAGTTCGGATGCAAAAGCGAGAATACCGTTTCCGTGATAATAATAGAGTGGTCGGCGACCCAAGCTGTCGCGAATGAGAAGCCATCGCTTTCCATTCTCAAACTCCAAAGCGGCAGCGTATGCGCCCCGGAGGGTATTGCGACTTTGTGGCGTGCGTTCCGCAATGTAGCGATGAAGGAGCGTGGGTGACAATGGCCCTGTGGACTTCAAGCGGGGCGTTCCATCCAACAGCGTTACAGGGTCAGCGATTGGGTGGGAGGCAGCGACTGCGTAGTCTTGCGCGCGGTGAATTTGGACGACATTCGCGCGATGGCGCATTGCGCGTGCCATCTTATCAACTACTTCATGCGAGTGATGTCCAACAATTCCACAAAAGGCGTTCACTTTTAGAATGCCCTTTTCGAGTCCAGCAATAGTGTTACAGGCCCATCATTCACAAGCTGAACGTCCATGTGCGCGCCGAATTCTCCCGTTTCGACGGCAATTCCAAGACTGCGGGTATCTCTCACGAAGGCTTCGTAAAGCGAAAGTGCCAGTTCTGGTCTCGCGGCATCGGAGAATGACGGGCGCTTTCCCTTACGGCAATCTCCGTAGAGTGTAAATTGCGAAACAGCAAGAATGCTTCCGCCGACGTCGACGATGCTCAGATTAAACTTGCTCGCATCATCCGAGAAACATCTCATACCCGTTATTTTTTCCGCGAGATAACGTGCGTCGGCATCGGAATCGTCTTCGGCTACGCCCAGCAGTACAAGCAGGCCCTTGGCAATCTTGCCGATCACCCTGCCATCGACGGTGACGCTTGCTTCGTGAACGCGTTGAATGACGGCACGCATCGTGCAGTTAAAAATCCAGCCGACCGCAATTGCAGTGGCCCGCGCGCTGGCTCTTGAGCTTGGCGATGTACTCTGCGTCGGCCAATTCCTGTAGAGCAGCCTCCGCGCCGAGTGATTTTGCCCAACTCCGCGCCACCGAGAAACTGACGAACGGAAGCGCGCTTGCGTCAACGAGTTTCCATTCTCCGGATTCCAATGACAATCGATACGCCACGGTTGCTAACTGATCGTAGTTGTCCATGTTGGAGTCGAGCGGTGTGAAGACATCACCGCTCATCGTCCCCGCCAGATCGTAACGGACGATTGCAGAAACTTCTGTTCCAGAAAGCATCGGGCGGCCGATTCGCCATCCTGATACCACGTTGAACTCCGTCCATTCTTCAGTCTGCGGGTTTTGGACGAGTTTCGCTACGGAATGGTGCCGATTGGGATCCAGCCGCGCGCCACTCTGATCCAGCTGCAAGTACTTTTCTATCGTGCGCAGCGCGGCGCTTTCCTCGGGTGCCAGACGGACGGTAGCACACGACGTTACAAGAAGCAGGAACGCTACAAAAAGGAATGAGCGACACATGACGAAAACTTACCTCGTGACAGGCCATGGGCAATGTGGCAAGCATACCAACGGACTTGAGACTAGTAAAGGATATTGGATGGCAACCGTGGTTGGCCGAGCCGGACTGCGCCAGATATGCGTTGATATGACGCAAGAATACCCAACAGCGTATACTTCACGGCGGAACAACGGCGAAGGGACGATGAATGATTGTCGGCGTACCGAAGGAAATTAAGGCAGGCGAGAATCGGGTCGCGATACTTCCATCGGGTGTTGCGGCGTTTGTCGCGCATGGCCACGAAGTGTTAATTGAGAAGGGCGCGGGCCTGGGTAGCGGCATTACGGACGCCCACTATCGTGATGCCGGTGCAACCATCATGCCTGGCGCCAAGTCTGTCTGGGAGCGGGCAGCGCTGATCGTCAAAGTAAAAGAACCAGTTGGACCAGAACTCGCCCGCATGCGTCCTGGGCAGATTCTGTACACCTATTTGCACCTTGCCTCTGACGAGACCCTGACGCAGGCGCTTTTAGCGAAAAAAGTAACCGCTATTGCTTACGAAACGATTCAACGCGCGGATGGTGCGCTACCATTGCTAACGCCAATGAGCGAGGTTGCAGGCCGCTTGTCAGTCCAGAAGGCTGCGCAATGTTTGGAAGCGGCGAGTGGGGGGCGTGGGATACTTTTGAGCGGCGTATCGGGCGTGAAACCAGCGCATGTGGTCATTCTCGGCGCAGGGACCGCCGGACAGAATGCGTGCCATGTCGCGGTCGGCATGGGCGCTCACGTCACGATTCTCGACATAGACCCCTCGCGCCTTCGTTATGTACATGACGTCATGGGGGGACATGTAACAACGCTCATGTCGAATCGCGCAACCGTTGGCGAGGAAGTGATTACCGCGGATGTTGTGATCGGCACCGTATTGATACCCGGTGCGCGCGCACCAGTGTTGGTGACGAAAGAGATGGTAAAGCAGATGCGGCCAGGCGCCGCAATCGTTGATGTCGCCATTGACCAGGGCGGGTGTATTGAAACATCGAAACCTACAACGCATGTGGATCCCACATATATTGTGAATGGCGTCGTTCATTACTGCGTAACCAACATGCCGGGTGCGGTGCCCCGCACTTCGACGTATGCACTGACGAACGCAACGTTGGGATACGGACTCGCCATTGCAGACAAGGGCGTGCTGCGCGCGCTGCGGGAGGATTCCGCTCTTCGTCGCGGATTGAACGTGTATAACGGCGTCGTCACGCACGAGGGTGTGGCTAGCGCATTCAACCTGCCCTGCGGAGATTTTCCCGATGGGAATGGCTGAGATGCGTCGAGACATTGAGTTTCTCGCAGGTAATCTTACCCACCGTGGCGCAAGTACCGAAAGCGAACGGGCGGCAGCGGAGTATATTCGAGACCGCTTGTTGCTCAGCACGCCGAACACAGAAATCGACGACTTCTATGCAATTGAAAGCCCGTGGCTCTTGTTCGCTTCGTACTACGGTGAATTTCTGATCGTTGCGTTGCTCGCATTCTGGCAGCCATGGTTTGCCTTTGCCTACGGCACCATTGTGTCGACCCTTTACCTTGCAGAGTTCATGGGCTACCAGGTCGTTGGACACATACTCCCGCAATATGAATCGCAAAACGTCGTTGCCCGAATACTAGGAAACGCGCCGAAGAAATTGATCGTGGTTACCGCACACTACGATACGCCGAAGTTCAGCGCGATCACCGCGCCGGCAGCGCGACCTTATCTCAGGCGACTACATACCCTTATTCTGGTATGTATGTTTGCTGTTTTGGCGTCTTGCGCTGCGGAGGCAATGGGGGTCGTGCCGGAAGGCGTCTACCGGTATGACCTGATTGTCCGGTGGTGCGCAGTCACGGTGCTGTTGTGCGGCGCCGTAGCGCTTTTTACTTGCGAGTACTCCGGTGAGTTTACGCGAGGCGCTTCTGATAACGCGTCCGGCGTTGCAGTCCTGATGGACCTTGCACAGCGATTCGCGGATAACCGCAGGGACGATGTCGATATGTGGTTCGTTGCCACCGGTAGTAAAGAGACTTGGCTGAGCGGAATTCGGCGATTTATGTCGACGCACACGTTTGATTCGGAAGAGACATATTTTCTGAACATAGACCATGTCGGCTCGGGAGCGATTCGGTATGTTGCCGCGGAGGGTCTCTTCCAGACTTTTCATAGTGATCCAGCGCTGCTTGCGGCGGCTAAAAAGAATGCCCCGGCGAGTTCGGCTGAGCCGATAATCTGGCGAGGACTTCCCACTGATGCCCTTGTTCCGATGGTGCGCGGGTACCGGGCGATGACGATAACTGCCGCCAGTGCGCGTACCTCGTATGTGGACGATAGTGATCGTGCCGGTGATATTGACTACGCAACGGTCACGGCCGCAACGGTTTATGCGGAATCGATTCTTCGCGATCTTCCCTGATTCGCCGCCTTCCTTTGTTCGCCTACTTAACCGGATGCTAACATTCAATTGTTAGGGTTTGCCTCTATTGCCGCTTGGCTTATAGTAGAGGGAGTGGACATGCCGCGCGAACACATTCTGGTCGTGGATGACGAGGACGACATCCTGGAGCTGGTTGAATACAACCTGGCGAAGGCAGGTTATCGCGTTACCTGTGTCGCCTCTGGCGGCGAGGCGGTTAAAGCCGCGCGCAGTGCCATGCCGGACCTCGTAGTGCTTGATTTGATGCTCCCTGGGCTGGATGGCCTTGAAGTGTGCACCTTGCTGAAGAATGATCCCAAGACGAAGGGTTCTGCGATCGTGATGCTCACGGCGCGTGGCGAGGAGCAAGACATCGTGCGCGGACTCGAACTTGGCGCTGATGATTACATCACGAAACCGTTCAGCCCACGAATTCTGCTTGCCAGGATTCAAGCGGTCCTTCGCCGAAAAGAAGCGGAGGCGAAAGAGAAAGATGCCGTATTGCGGGTGCATGACCTCGTCATACACCCGGGACGACACGAAGTCTCGATAGAAGGAAAGTCAGTTGACCTCACCTTTACCGAGTTCCGGGTCTTGCATTGTCTCGCCCGGCGGCCTGGTTGGGTGTTTACGCGATCGCAGATCGTAGACACGGTGCGTGGCGAAGGCTACGCGGTGACGGATCGGGCGGTGGATGTTCAGATTGTTGGATTGCGCAAGAAGTTGGGCTTGCGCGGACACTACGTGGAGACGGTTCGCGGAGTCGGGTACCGGATGAAGGAGTAGGTGTGCCAAAGAGGCGCTTAATATGGCAGCTGTTTCCGCTGTTTGTTCTCGTCAGTTTCGGGTCGATTCTTGCCGCTGGGCTTTATGCAACACAATCGCTTCGCCAGTTTTACCTCGACCGGTCTGTTCAGGACTTGGAGTCACGAGCCTATTTAGTGCGTGAACTGCTCGGGGCAGCCGCACTTGATTCCGATCAAGAGGCGTTGCAAGCGCGATGCACGACTCTCGGGGCTGAATCGAAGACGCGGATCACTATCGTTGCCAAGGACGGAAAGGTCATTGCTGATTCTGATGCCGATCCGGCGACAATGGAATTGCATGCGACACGGCCGGAGATTCTGAGCGCAATTAGGGGTGAGACTGGATTTGATCACCGTCTTAGCGCGACCACGCGCTCGGCGACAACCTATGTTGCTGTTCCATTGCTACACGAGGGAGTGATAGTGGGTGCGGTGCGCGTAGCATCGCCACAGTTCTCGTTCATTAAAGCGCTCGGCAGGGTCTATTGGGAAATAGTCGGAGGCGTCGTCTTTATTACTGCTTTGGTCGCCTTGTTGAGCTTGGCGGCCACGCGTCGCATTACGAACCCGATTGAAGACCTGAAGAAAGGCGCGGAACGCTATGCTCGTGGAGAGTTGGTGGCGCGCTTGCGCATGCCGGAATCGCAGGAGATGGGACAACTTGCCGACGCGATGAACACGATGGCGGCGCAACTCGAGGATCGCATTCGCGCCGTTGAACGCCAACGTAACGAGCTTGATGCGCTTTTCAGCAGCATGGTCGAGGGAGTCATAGCGGTCGATACGACGGATCGCGTCATTAATATCAATCTTGCCGCTGCAAAGATGTTCGACGTCGACCGCGAGCGCGCGCTCGGCAGGGACATACGCGAGGTTATTAGAAACGTCGATCTGCACCGATTCGTAGCTGTGACCCTGCAAAGCGATGGGCCGTGCGAAGCGGAAACCAGCCTGCACCATCGCGGGGAGCAGAATATTCGGCTCCATGGTTCGCCGCTTCGGGACACATCAAGAAGAAACATCGGTTGCGTGGTTGTGATGCACGACGTTACTGCGCTCAATCGGTTGGAGAAGGCAAGGCGGGACTTTGTCGCGAACGTATCGCATGAACTCAAGACGCCGATTACTTCGATTAAAGGGTACGTCGAAACCTTGCTGGACGGGGCATTGGAAGATTCCGATTCCGCGCGCAGGTTTCTGGGCACTATCGGAAAACAGGCTGACCGGCTGCATTCCCTTATCGAAGATCTGTTGCGCCTTTCGCGCATCGAGCAAGACGGAGAGAAGAAAGAAATTGAGTTGGTCGAAGGGCCAATTCAGGAGATATTGGAAGCTGCTGTGCAGGCCTGCGGCGTAATCGCGCTATCAAAGGATATTCGCG
>CALEZK010000015.1 GCA_937928585.1 uncultured bacterium
GCAGTATCCTCTGGTGGGACCCTATCGGCGGAAGGAATCTCTTTCGCCAGAAAGAGGAGGAAGATCGATGGATGTAACAGCACTTCTCACGCAAATCTTCACGTTTATTCTGGAGCTGCTCGAACTGGTGTTCGGGTTTGCAGGCGTCCCGGGCGGTGGAGACGATGATGACGACGACGATGATGATGACGATTAGAGCCCGGCAATTAGTCCACTAAAATAACGAAATCGGCCCTCCCGGCATTTGCTGGGAGGGCCGATTCCTGTTTTTAATCCTGTCGTTCGCTACGACTGCGAAGCGCTCGTCAACATCTCGCCCACTTTGGTGCCCGTGGCTACGTCCCAAAGTTGAATTACGCCGTTCCAGGCGCCAGCCAGGACCAGCGCGTCCTTCGCTCCGAACCGCGCGCTGAAGCCCCAATCCGGCAACCCTGCATAGGTCGCGAGGTTCTTGCCTTTGGAATCCCAGCGCTTCGTCTGGCCATCGATTCCCGTGCTCACCAATTCATTGCTGTCCGCGAAATCGACGCTCAACACGCCGCCGGGGTGCGCCGCAAATTGCGATGTCTGTTTGTACTCCCACGTGTCCCACAACCGGATAGTGCCGTCTGAACTCGCGGATGCCAGCAACACGGAATCGTTGCTATAACAAAGATCGTGCACCGCGCCCGAGTGACCGCGCAACGCTTCGACGGGCCGGCCATTCGCCGCCTGCCACAACAAAATGCCGCCCGCGCGATCGGCGGTTGCAAGCAACTCACCATCCGGACTGAACCGAACCGAATAAATCCAATCCGTGTGGTCTTCGCATTTGTATGCTTCGGTTCCGTCGGCGATGTTATAGACCTTCACTTTCTTCGTCGGCATTCCGATCGCTATCTTCGTGTGGTCCGGGCTGACATCGCAGGCCATTACCGTGTCGTATTCTTCGCCAAATTTACCTGCGCGCTCGCCTTTGCGTACGTTCCAGATCACCGCGCAACCGGAATCGCCCGATACGCCGCCCCCCGCGACGAGCAACTCGCCGCTCACGCTGAAGGTCAGTGAAAAAATCTCGCCCTCGGGAAACGGCAGCGCACCGAGGATCGTGCGCTGTTCCAAATCGTAGAGAATCACCTGACGATATCCCGCCACGGCCATCAATGGCGAACGCGGATTCGTCGCCACCGCGCGCGCCACAACTCGCTTCGCGTTTTCGGGTGCGGGCGCCGGCAAGGCGATCTCCGGCATGGGTGGCGGACCATCGGTGATCGCCGCCGCGACGAAAACTTCCATCTTCTCTTCGGGCTTTTCTTCCGCCATCGCGACTTTTGCATTCGCGTCGACGGGCGCGCCCTGTTTGATCCAGTCCGCGAGCAGCGCGAGTTCGTCTGCCGTTAGGCCATCGCCGCTCGGCGGCATCTTGGGCTCTTCCGATCCATTGACAAGCCGCATCAAACGGCTTCCATCCGGATCGCCGGGTATGACGACTGAGCCGGAACCACCACCCGTCATCAAACTTTGAAACGTATCAATCGCGAGCCCGCCGCGTTGCGTGTCCTGGTTGTGACATTTCACGCACTTGCCGCGCAACATCGGAAGGATATGTTCCTGGAAGTTGACCGTCGGCTTTATGTCCGCGGCCATTTCCGCGCTTGCTGCCGCCGGGGCCATTTCCGGCGCCATCGCGGGAGCCATTGCCGTCTCGGCCATCTTCGCTTCGCCGGTTTTCTCGTCGAACGACATGCCCAGCGCGTTCACGCGCTCTTTGATAAGGCCAAGCTTCGCGACGAGATCGGCGGCCTGTTTGTCGAGTGCATCGGCTTCGGCCTTCTTGGCCGCTGCAATCGCGTCCAGCTCCGCCGCCTGCTTCTTGTACTCTTCAATCTTCGCGAGAAGCTGGGCCGGGTCAATGCCCACCAACTTGTCAATTGCTGCATCGACCACTTCCGGCGCAGGTGCAGGTGGCGCTTCCTGGGCGAAGGAAAACGGCGCCGCGATCAGCAGAGCCGCTACAAGTCGGGGCATGATGTATGCGCGCATGATGTTCATATGCTTTCTGCGCGTTACGGCGCTGCCGCAGGAGCGGCCTCCGGTGCAGGAGCCGCCTCCGGCGCCGGCGCCGCTTCGGCTGGTGGCGCAGCCGCAGCCGCCATTTCTGCCTGCTTCGCCGCAAGCGCTGCGGAGAATGTTTCGATCGTGGCGACGCGCGCTTTCAATGCGCCCGCCTTGGCATCCGCCTCGCCGGCTTGATCCCGCAGTGTTTGGGCCTGCGCTTGCAAATCCGCAACCTGCTTATGAATCTCGGCCACACGCGCCTTCAGCGCGTCGGGGCCGACTTTCGCCAATTCATCCAAGACCGCATCGATATCCGCTGCAGGCGCTGCTTCTGCCGCGGGGGCTGCTTCTGCAGCCGGTGCGGCTTCCGCGGCAGGCGCCGCTTCCGGCGCGGGTGCGGCGGCTTCCGCCGGTGCCGCTTCCTGGCCCTGGGCGACAAACGCGGCAAGCGCCAGCGCCAGCATTAATCCATATCGCATCGCACTCACTCCTCAGTACGCGCCGTTTTCTGCTTGATTCTACGAATCGTATCGGCGCAATCGGTATTAGTGGTTAAATACGAACTCTTTCGAGTTCATAACGCTCCACATTACGTCTTCAATTGCCAGTTTCTTGTCCGCTCCGGTCGTGATGTAGTTCTCGACGTACGACAATTCTTCCGGCTTCGGTCGGCGCGAGTACGCCGCCAACCAGATGTCCTCCGCCATTTGTGCGGGCGTCATGTCGGAAGCAGCGAGCTTTTCCAAACGTCCGCCGGGCGCATTCAAAGCCGTGGTCATGGTGTCACCATTGATGAGGTGCAACACCTGCGCCAGCGTCGGTTCCGCGCGGCGTTCGCATGCGCACACTGTTGAACGCGCGGGGCGCCCAAAGAGCCCGAGGAAATAGTTGCCGCTGTTGCCATCCGCAACTTCAATTGCCTGCGAACCCAATGGCAGCCCCGGGAACTTCACTTTGCTGTCAGTGACCTTCGCAATTGCGTCCAGCAACTGCTCGGCGCCGAGGCGTCGCACGTTCTGCGCAACGAGATTGCGTTTATCCTGAATATTCGGATCGCGCGGTTGCGTGTTCATTTGATACGTGTAGGAATTGCAGATGTCCCGCACGAGCGCGCGCAGGTCGTACTTCACTTCCTTCAAGCGCGCCGCCAGCGCATCTTCAAGTTCGGGATGGCTCGGCGGGTTTGTGACGCGCACGTCGTCTGGCGGTTCCGTAATGCCTGCACCAAAGTAATGCTGCCAGACGCGGTTTGCGATCGACTTTGCGAACCACGGGTTCTCCGGCGCGGTCAACCAGTCCGCCAACACGGCACGGCGATCTTTTCCAGTGCAGTCCGGCGCTTCGCCGCCGAGGAACTTCGGGGGCATGGGACGGTTGCCGTTCAGATGGTTTACTTCACCGCCGCGACGGTCGAAGACAATTTTTTCGCGCGGATCCGTCGATCCTTTCTGTCCAACCTGCGCAAAAAACGCGGAGAAGGAGTAGTAGTCGTCCATCGTCCATCGTTCAAACGGATGGTTGTGGCATTGCGCGCATTTGATCTGAATGCCCATGAACACTTGCGCGACGTTTTCCGCCATCTGCAGGGGGTTTGGCTCGGCGACGTAGAAATTGACCGCGGGCGACGTAAAGTTTCCGCCCTGCGCGGTCAGAAGTTCGCGCACGAGTTCGTCCATCGGTTTGTTCTGCGTAATCGATTGGCGGAGCCAGTCGTTGTAGCGGTGAAGCGCCTTGCGATCAATCACGTTTGCGGCCGTTTGCACGCGAAGCAGGTCCGCCCACTTCATCGCCCACACCTGGTTGAACTCAGGGCGTTCCAGCAGCGAATCGATCAACTTCGCGCGTTTGTCCGGCGCCGCATCTTCAAGAAATACGCGCGTTTCCTCGGCGGAAGGCAGAATCCCCAAAACATCCATGTATACGCGACGAACGAAAATTTCGTCGTTTGCGCGCGTTGACGGTTGAATGCGAAGTTTCTTCAGCTTGTCGAAAACGTGCTTGTCGATGTAGTTGGCTTCAACGGCATCCGCCGGCCATTCCATGGTGAGGCCCTGCGGGATCACGATGACTTTGGAGACGACGGCAAAGCTGCCGAACCGCGCCATGATATAGCCTTCGCCCTGATCACCCGCGGTCGCAACGGCCTGCGTGGTGTCGAACCCGCAGGTCTGTTCGTCGCTCGTGCTCAGAATCGCGAGGCTGGTGACATCGCGATCGGATCCGTCGGAGTAGATACCACGCACCACAAAACGTTGCTGCGCGCCCTTGCCTTCCAATACGGCAGACTTGGGCAGAATTTCGACGGCGGTCAGCGATGGCGGCGGCGTGGCGTCGTTCTGCGCGCCTTCGGCAATCCAGCGGTGAAGGGTATTGTAGAGCGGCGTGTTCTTTTCGAACCGTGAACCGCCGTCGTGCACAACATCGCCCGTTGCCTTCAGCAGCATGAGGCTATCGTCCGGGCTGCCGGTGTTCATGCGGCGTCCGCGATTGTCGCGCGTGAGGTTGATGTAGTCCATGCCGGGATCGAATCCGAACAGGGAAACACGGAATCCGTTTTTGCCCGCGGCCGCGCCATGGCAACCGCCCGCGTTACAGCCCGCTTTCATGAGCACGGGTTCGACGTCATTCGCGAAACTGGGCGCTGGATTGACGGCGGCGTTCGATACCTTCACGGGCACCGTCAGCGTGTTGCCGCCATGCGTGACCGTCGCAACGGCTTCACCATCGGCGATCGCATAAAAGTTTCCATTCTCGTACTTCACGATGCCTTCCTTGTCGAAGGCCACCGAAATCTCGAGCGAACGATCTTGCGTCACGCCGTCTTCACGCGTGCCGACGGCGACAAAGCGCTGCACGTCGGTTTGATTCTCCAGTTGAATCGTTGCCGGATACACCGCGAGCGTTTCCGCGTGCGTCGCGATACTGCCTAACAAGGCAATTGCGATTGAACTGTATGTTACAGCTAACTTCACGATGGGTTTCTCCAACCTCGGTTACGTTCGCGAACTACTAAAACGTCCAGCGTCACGCGCGCTTCGCGCAACGCGGTTCCTGATCATCCGGTGGATGCCACAGGGAAGCGCGTCTTGCGCGCGGGTGCCTCGGGTTTTGGTTGATCGGGTGTTGCTTCTGGCGCCGGAGTTGCCGGCGCGGCCGCGGGGGGCAATGGCTGAAACACTTGCAGCGAACCACCGCCCCACTGATGCAACACGTCTTCGCCTTCGGTCTGCAACACCGCGCGAATGAATAAACCGTCGAACTTGCCGACCGGCGCATCCGCCGCGATCTCGACCGGGAAGATTAATTCTTTGGATTCTACTGTCAGGGGCTGGGGTTGCGTTGTGCAGCCCTTGGGAAGCCCAAGCAACTCCGCGTTGAAGGAACCCGTGAACTGTTGCGCCTGGTTTACGGTCACTTTTACCTGCGTGGGTTTGCCCTGCTCCGTCTCGGCCTTTGCGACATCAAAGGTGACCCAGGGCGCTGCAATGGTAAGTGGCGTCAAGGGCGTGCTCACGGTGTATCCGGAACTCGTTCCCACCACCGCAACGCGAAATGTTCCCGCGGCCGCGCCGGCGGAAGCGTTCAGGAAAACGCCAGCCTCGGTTCCGGCCTCGGCAATGTCCGCCGTGCCCGAACCTACGCCTGCCGGCGTCCATAACATGCGCAGATTAATTGGCGCGGTGAACCCTTCGCTGCGCGTGGCAACGACTTTCAGGTTCATGGTGCCGTTCTGCACCAGCGGCGCTTTGGGTTGAACAATCGCGAGCGAAAACGGTGCGGCCTCGCCGACGGCCGTCGCGAGCTTTTCAACGCGCCGCGTCTGAAAAATTACTTTGTTGTCGCCGTAGATGAGCACGACGTCCTGCTTTAAACCGCCGGTTACATTCGCGCCTTCTTGTTCAAGCTTGCCGACGATGTTCACCAGACTTCCCGCCACCGGCGCGTCAGCCGCCGCACTGAACACGACGGGCACCACCGTTTGCCCCGCGACGATCGGATCGAAATCGGCGGTAACGCCCTGCGGCAGTCCGTCGAACGTAAGGCTCAACGGGCCGTCAAAATCCTGGCGCTGTACATTCAGCAACATGAAATTGCTGTTGCCCGCGTGGAGCATCATGTTTGCGGGCTCGAAGTCGCCCACGCCGAGACTCGTCGAAAAGGTCAATTTCGGCTGTATGGGAGAAACTTCGATTCGGTATGCAAACGTGGGGCCGCCCCGGGAAAGATGGTCGTTCACGTAGACGAAATGTGTCCCCGTCTCTGCGAGCGTTACGCGCATATAGGCATCGGGGCCTACGCCATCGTCATTGCTCGCCAACGCGCTACCGGAAGGATTGATGACTGCCGCAACGCTGTCGAGTGGTGAACCCAACTCGCGCGCGTATACGCGCACGTCGTAGAGCTGTCCCGCGGTGCCTTCAAACTTGAAGTAATCGATATCGCCTTTTTCGCCGATGATGCCGTCGAATGCACCCGGCGCGGTTCCCGCCGTTGCTGTCGCGCCGTCGTTGTTGGGTTCGGCTTCGAGCACGCCCGGTAAGTCGCTCGCGCGAAATGGCACTGCCGTTGGCGCGATACCCGTTTCGGCGACGGCATCCACAGCCGTGGCCATTACCGTTTGAGCCGGCGCCGTTACCGTTTGCGCCGCCAACTGCAAATCGCCAAGCCAGGTGACATTTACCGGTTGGCCCGGTTGGCCGCCCATGGGCGAAACCGCAAGCGGTCGCGGGAACTTGCCCGCGTGCAGGCGATAGTAAAAACCGCCCGCGCCACCGAAGGCCGATTCGCTTACCGAAAGTACGTAGCGGCCGGCTTCTTTTATTTCGTACACGAACGCCGCGTCCTGGTTCATGAGCGGCGTGTCGTCTTCCGCGATGATTTCACGGCCCGCGGGATCGAACAGGCGGAGTTTCGCGTCGAACAGCGGGCCCCCGAGGCGCATCGCCTCTACTTCGGCCGCGAATTTGTCGCCTGCGGCGAGATCGAATCCGAAATAGTCAGCATCTTCATTGGTGACTTGTCCATTCACCGTGGTGCCAACGGTGAGGAGCGGGGCTTTTGCGAGGTCGTTGTTCTCGTTTTCATTTTCGTCGACTTCGGTCAACGCGCCAACGCTGAACAAGCGGAGATTTGTCAGTCCGGTTTTTGTGCGCACGCGAATGGCGTGCGTTCCCACGCGGCAATCCGGCGCGATTGCGAGCTTGGCGTGCGCTTTGCCCGCTTCCGCCGTCATTTCGACGAGCGTGATACCGGGATCATGGAAAATCAGATCGCAGGCATCGGCCAGGTTTGCGCCGTGAAAGTCGACCGTTACTTCGCCGCCGCGGGCAGCGCCGCGCGGCAATATTTCCGTGAGCGTCGGTGCCGCCGCCCAAGCCATCGGGGCCAGAACCACGAGCAAGGCTGCCCATGGAGCAGTTCGAGTACAACTCCGCATTGCTTTCACCTGCTACGCGACTACCGGCGCTATCACCGTTCCGCCATTCACGATGTCGATCGGGCGATTGCCGTCACTCATCAGTTTCTTGTGAATATCAACGCCGAGCTGGTTAAAGATCGTCGCCGAAATATCCGCGGGGCCAATCGGGTCGCGGTTCGGCTCCGAGCCGTACGCATCGGTCGATCCGTGAATCATGCCGCCCTTGAGGCCGCCGCCCGCGAGCACCACGCTGAAAGCCTTGGGCCAGTGGTCGCGACCTGCGTCCTTATTGATGCGCACCGTGCGACCGAACTCCGTGGTCAACACGACCAGCGTTTTCTCCAGCATGCCGCGCTCGGAAAGATCGCTGACCAATGTTGCAACTGCCTGATCCAGCGCCGTACCCGTTGCCTGCATGCTTCCCTTGATGTTGACGTGCATGTCGTAGCCGCCGTCGACCACTGTGATGAACCGCGCGCCGGCTTCCACAAGGCGACGCGACAACAGCAAGCGCTGCCCCATGCCCGTGCGGCCATAGCGATCCTTGACCGCGTCGGGTTCCCCACTGAGGTCAAACGCTTCGCGCGCTTTCTGCGAGCTGATCAACGCGTACGCGCGCTGATAGTAGCTGTCCATTGCTTCGAGCACGTCGGTCTTTTCCATGGAGCTGAAATGGTGATCCACCGTTGCCAGGAGACCCTTGCGGCCTTCCATGCGTTCCGGCGAAACGCCGCCGGCCAGATTCAGATCGCGCACCTGGAAACCTTTGTTCACCGGATCGCCGCCGACGCTGAAGGGACCAAATGCCGAGCTGAGATAGCCTGTTCCCATGAACGGATCGCCCGCGCCGGGAATCGCGATGTAGGCGGGCAGATCGTTACGCGGACCGAATTCATGCGAAATCACCGATCCCATGCTCGGATACACGATTGCAGGGCTGGGCTTGTAGCCGGTGAGCATGTTGTGCGTGCCGCGCTCGTGCGCCGCTTCGCCGTGCGTCACCGAACGCAATACGGTCAGCTTGTCGGCGACGCTTGCCATATTCTTCATCGGCGCGCCGAAGACTTCGCCCGTGTTCGTGGCGACGGTTCCGAGTTCGCCGCGGTACTCGATTGGCGAATACGGCTTCGGGTCGAAGGTATCCACGTGGCTCATGCCGCCCGCGCAGAAGATAAAGATGCAGGACTCTGCGCGCGCCGCACCGCTCTGCGCGTTTGCATCCATGATTTTGAAATAGTCGCCGAGGGAAAGTCCGAGGCCGGCAATGACGCCTACCTTCATGAAGTCCCGGCGTGATTGCGTGTGAAGATTCCGATACCCGGTGCATCCGATATGATCAGCGCCATGTTGCATCTGGAAGCTCGCCTCCGTTGTGGTATCCGCCGGCGCGCAGCATTTCGCTGCCGCACAACCGAACGTCGTTACTACCTTGTGTTGCGCATCTGTTGACACATTAGCTGGCCGGCGAATTGCCCACCCCTTGCGGCAAGGCCAAACCCGAACAGGTACACCTACCCCTTGTAAGTTACTCACTACTATACCCCAATTCGCGGGAAAGTTGCACGGTAGGCGCGTCGAAAAAGCGGTTTGCGACAGCGAAGTTTGGAGGCGCAACATCGCCCCATTCCGGAACGGCTGGGAGCCTTCCGGTAGCTCGATTGGACGGGTTGGTTATTCACGTTATCCGGCTCATGCCATTCCATTTACGGCCCAAGCCTCAACAGATTGCACTCAAACGATAACAAATAATGACTACAAAGAGTCTAAAAAGTAGTCATAACAACCAAAATCGCGTGAAGCATCCCTCACAAGTACCTCATACATGATTGACTTTGACAGTTTGTATACCTATACTTGCCGATGGGCAGGGTATATATCGTGCCCAGAGGGTCCTCGTGACAGGGGAATCGGTCGGATGAGTCCAGCTCACCGCGGTAGCGGTTTTACTAGCGTTAGTGTGATTCGGCAGTTTAGGGGCTTTCCCTTTCAAGCCTATACCTGACAATAGTTTAGTCATTTAACCGCAGGGCCTCCTCCCGCCGGTTCGTTCAGGGGACGTACCGGGTCAATTTGCTATCCCTTCACAGGGACGGAGGTCGTTTCATGTCTGATCCACTTATTTTTGTGTGGATCGGAGCAGGGTTAATCGCTGGCGTAATTGGCACCGTCATTGGCGCCAACCTGATGGGCAAAAACCTTTTGGGTTCGGCGCGCCGCCAGGCTGCGCAAACCATTTCGGATGCCGAGCGAGAAGCCGCTTCGATCATTAAGGAATCCAACACCACCCTCAAGGAACAGCGGATACAACTCCGCGAAGAGGCGGAAAAGGAGGCGCGGGAGCTCCGGAAGGAGCTGGTTGGAATCGAGAAACGCATTCTGGGGAAAGAGGAGACTGTTGACAAACGTGCCGAGCAACTCGAGAAGAAGGCTGGCGAACTCGGCGCGAAGGAGCGCGAACTTGTCCAAAAAGAGGCGTCACTCACCAAGCACAAGGAACGACTTGACGCGTTAATCGCCGACCAGACCCAGAAGCTGGAAGCGATTTCCGGTCTGAGCGCGGACGATGCCCGGCGCGAACTGTTCCATCAGTTGGAAACGGAAGTGCGCCGCGACACGGCGTTGCGCCTGAAGCGGGTTGAGGAAGAACTGGTCGAGAACGCCGACAAGAAGGCCAAGTGGATCGTAGGACAGGCCATTCAGCGCTGTGCCGCGGACCATGTTGCGGAGACGACCGTTTCGATGGTGCCACTCCCGAATGACGAGATGAAAGGCCGCATCATTGGTCGCGAGGGCCGAAACATCCGCGCGTTGGAAGCTGCTACCGGCATTAACGTAATCATCGACGATACGCCGGAGGCGGTAATCCTTTCCGGATTCGATCCGGTGCGCCGCGAAGTTGCGCGCATAACGCTTGAGCGACTCATTACCGATGGCCGCATACATCCTGCGCGTATCGAGGAAGTCGTTGAAAAAGTAAAAGAAGAACTCGCCCAGACGATTAAGGAAATGGGCGAGCGCGCGTGCCTTGAGGTGGACGTGCACGGACTTCACCCGGAACTGGTCCGCTTGCTGGGCCGTTTGGGATACCGGACGTCTTATGGTCAAAACGTGCTCAAGCATTCCATGGAAGTTGCGCACCTTGCGGCGATCATGGCGGCGGAATTGGGTATCCACGTTGCGGAGACCAAGCGCGCCGCGCTGATCCACGACATTGGCAAGGCGGTGAGCCACGAAATGGAAGGATCGCATGCGATCATCGGTCACGATTTCGCCAAGAAATACGGCGAGAACGAATTGATTGCCAACGCGGTTGGCGCGCACCACAACGAGATGGAACAGAAGACCGTTATGGCGCTTATCGTGCAGGCTGCGGACGCGCTGAGCGCGGCCCGTCCTGGCGCGCGCCGCGAGACGGTTGAAACGTATATCAAGCGCCTCGAACAGCTTGAGAAGATCGCCAATGAGTTCCCGGGTGTCGATCGCTCCTACGCGCTGCAGGCGGGGCGTGAAATCCGTATCGCCGTATTGCCGGAACGAATCAGCGACGCCGAGGCTTCTCAGCTTGCTCGCGACGTGGCCCGCAAGGTCGAAACCGAAATGACCTATCCGGGACAGATCAAGGTGACGGTCATTCGGGAGATTCGCGCAACCGAAACGGCGAAATAGCGGTCCGCGCCCGTGCGGATACTATTCATAGGCGATGTTGTCGCGGGCGTTGGGCGGGACTGCGTAAAGCAGCTCCTACCGGCGCTACAAGAAGAGTTTCGCATTGACTTGGTTGTCGCGAACGGCGAGAATGCCGCCGGCGGGTTGGGGGCGACTCCGCAGGTCCTGAATGAATTGCTGAAGGCGGGGGTCCATGTCATCACCATGGGCAATCACACGTGGCGCAAGAAGGAACTGCTTCCGGAGATCGGCAAGTTTCCGACTTTGGTGCGCCCGGCGAACTATCCCGCGGGGGTACCCGGACAGGGCAGTGTGGTGTTTACGCTGCCAGACGGGCGAAAAGCCGGCATTGTCAATCTCATTGGCCGCGTCTATATGGAAGCGTTCGACGATCCGTTTACCGTTGGCGCGTCCGTGACAGCGGCATTGAGAAAACAAACTCCGGTCGTGCTGGTGGACTTTCACGCGGAAGCAACCGCGGAAAAAGCGTCGATGGCGTGGCACCTGGATGGGATGTGTTCGGCAATCGTCGGCACGCACACCCACGTGCAAACCGCGGATGAGCGGATCATGCCGAAGGGCACCGCGTTCATTACGGATGTCGGCATGACGGGTCCGATGGATTCTGTGATCGGACTTGCGCCCTCTGAGAGCATTCGCAAGTTCATGACGGGACTTCCCGGCAAGCACACGGTGTCGTGATCGATATCGACGACGGCAGCGGCAAGTCGAATTCGATCGAGCGGGTATATAGAGCGTTGTAGAAGTTGCGTTCGCGAGCTTCGGCTCGCGATAGACGCAATTTGAATGGATGCCTCCTTGCCTTCGGCTTGAGAGGACGAGATTCGATTACGAGCACAATAGAGAATATGAGTTCGATTACGAGTACGCGCACGATTATTTGGGCCGGCTCGTTTAGACGGGGTTGGTTGGCATAGATGTACTTTAAACAGCTTGAGCTGATTGGTTTCAAATCCTTTGCGGACCGTACGGTTGTTCGCATGGAGCCTGGCATAACTGCGATTGTCGGGCCGAATGGGTGTGGCAAGAGCAACATTCTGGATTCGTTGCGTTGGGTGCTGGGGGAGCAGCGCGCGAAGGAATTGCGCGGTTCGCATATGCAGGATGTTGTGTTCAACGGCAGCGAGAACCGACATGCCGCTGGGATGGCGGAAGTCTCGGTGACTTTCGACAATTCGGACTCGACGCTTCCCGTCGATTTCTCTGAAGTACAAATCACGCGGCGCGTATATCGATCAGGCGAAAGCGAATACCTGATCAACAAGGCGCCATGCCGTCTCAAAGACATCCACGAAATGTTCATGGATACGGGAATCGGCACGCAGGCGTATTCGATGGTGAGCCAGGGCAAGATGGACATGATTCTGTCGTCCAAGCCCGAAGATCGGCGCTATCTCTTTGAAGAAGCGGCGGGTATCATCAAGTACAAGACGCGCAAACGTCTTGCGATGCGGCGGCTGGAATCCGCGGAACAAAACCTGCTGCGTCTCGGTGACATTCTCAATGAAGTCGAGCGTCAGATGCGCTCGCTGAAGCGTCAGGTCAATGCGGCCATTCGCTATCGCGAGCTGAGCGAGCAACTGCGCGAGATCGAAATTCGCGCCGCATGGGTCGAGTTCGTCCGGCTTACGTCGGAGATCGATTCATATCGGGCGCAATTCGCCGAATCGCGCGACAAGTATGAGGCGGTTTCGGCGCGGATCTCGTCGCTCGAAGCGCGCCACGAAGAAATTGCACTCGCGCGACTCGAAGTTGAACGCGTGCGCCTCGCGCGCCAACAGGGCGTATACGAAATCGAATCCGAGATGGAGAAGATCGAGCGGCAGATCGCGCTGCAACGCCAGCAGATCGAGTACGCATCGAACCGCCGGAACGAGGCAAACGCCGACCGCGAAGAACTGCTGGCGCGCGCCGCGGCGCTGGCAGCGCAAACAGCCGTGACCGACGAACGCGCGAACGAAGTGCGCGCGGAGATAGCCGAGTGCGCGAACGCCATCGCCGGCAAGACCGACGAGCACGCGCGCGCATTGGAGCATGTCGCGGAACACGATGCGCGGCTGGAACAGATTCGCGTGCAGGCTTCCGAGCGCAACACCGACCGCGCGCGCACGCAAAGCGCGCTGGAGACGCTTGCCGAGAGCCTCACCGCCATCGATACGCAGCTTCAGGCGGTATACGAAAATCAGACCCGCATGACGGTGCGGCGTGAAGAACTGATTGGCGTGCTGGATACCGCGCGCCGATCGGAATCGGAACGCATGTCGGTTTACGCCGATTCCGAATCGCGGCGCGATGCGGCGGTTGTGGCGCGCAACGGACATCAGAAGGCGTTGCAGGAAATCGACGAGCGGTGGCGCACCATGCGCGAGCAACTCAGCAGCGTGGATGCGCGCCTTACCTCATTGCGCGAACTGCGCGACGCGTATGAAGGTTTCGCGTTCGGCGTACGCGCGGTAATGAAAGCGCGAGACGGCGGCGAGTTGCGCGGCATTGTCGGTCCGGTTGGCGATCTGTTGTCCTCGGACAAGGAATACGAACGCGCGATCGAAGCCGCGCTCGGCGGCAATATCAACAATATCGTATCGGAAGATGCCAGCGCGGCGAAGAATGCGATTGAGTTTCTCAAGCGGAATACGGCGGGTCGCGTCACCTTTCTGCCACTTGACACCATGCGCGGCGGCATGCGCGATGACAGCGACGCGCTTGCGGGTCAACCCGGAATCGTTGGGCCCGCCATTCAATTCGTTCGTTACGAACCGCGGTTGGGAAGCGCCGTCGAATACCTGTTGCACAGCACGGTCATAGTCGAAACCCTGGACGACGCAATCCGCATCACACGCAGCCGCGCGCATCATCCGCGGTTGGTCACGCTTGACGGTGAAGTTGTTTCGTCCGCGGGCGCGGTCACGGGCGGGCGCACCAAGCACGAAAGCCGGGGTCTGCTGGGCCGTAGCGCGGAAATCGCCGAGCTCGAAGAGCGGATGCGCACGATGAAAGAGGATCTCGGCGTGCTGGTCGATCAGCGCAACGCGATCAACAGCGACATTACGACGGCAAACGCGCTCATTGCGCAGCTCGAGACGGAATTGACCGGGTTGCGCAAGACCATCAACGATCTTGGCGTGGAGATTGCGCGCCACAGCACCGAACTCGACAATCTCGTTGATGTTGCGCAGGGACTTGACCGCCAGCGCGACGAGCTCAGCGCGCGGCGCGATCAATTGGAAGAACACCGCAAAGACGCCATGTTGCGCGCGGACTCCATTCAGAGCAGCGATGAGGCACTTCAAATCGAGATGTCCGACGCGCAGGAAGCGGCTTCGGGCGCGCGTCAGAGGCTTTCCGTTTGCGCGAGCGAGTTGTCCGATCTGCGCGTTCGCCAGGCGGCGCTTGCCCAACGCCTCGAAGAAGTCGAGCGCGACCGCCAGCGCGAATCCCGCGATCGCGATCAGGCGCTTGCGGCCGCGGAACAGCGCGATCTATTGATGGAGCAGCTCGCGCAGGAGCAGGCCGCCGTCGAAGAGCAGATTGCGCAACACATCGAACGATCGAAGGCGCTGTCCGAGACGCGCGAAGAAGCAAACGCGAAGGCGGTCGAAGCGCAGAACCAGTTGCAGTCGCTGCTCGATGAAACCGATGCCATGGACAAAGAGCTGAAGGAACAGCGCGAGATTGCGCGGGCGGCCCAGGCCGATGTTCACCGCATCGAGATGGCGCTTCGCCACAACGAAGACCGCGTCAGTTTCTTTCAGGAGCGCATCGCAAACGAATACGCCGTATCGCTTGCAGCGCTGACCGCCGAGCAGGTCGGCACTGATGAATATGATGAAGAGACGCGCACGCAGATGGTCACGGACATTCGCGGCAAGTTGCAGCGGATGGGCGATGTCAACCTTACGGCGATCGAAGAGTACGAAGAGCTCGAGAAGCGCTACGCGTTTTTGCAGACGCAATTGCGCGATTTGAATCAGGCCCGGGAAGCGCTTCTGGGCGTGATCGATCGCAGCGACAAGCGCATTCGCGAAATGTTCATGGAGACGTTCACGAAGATCGCGGAGAACTTCGGGCATTTCTTCCGGCGCCTCTTCAATGGTGGCCAGGCCCGCGTCTACCTTTTGGAAGAAGACGATCCGCTGGAAAGCGGGATCGAAATCGAAGCGCGCCCCCCCGGCAAAAAACCGACGTCCATTTCGCTGCTGTCCGGCGGCGAAAGCGCGATGACCGCGGTTGCGCTGTTGTTCAGCATATTCAAGGCGAAGCCGAGTCCGTTCTGCGTGCTCGACGAAGTTGACGCCCCATTGGACGACGCCAATATTGGGCGATTCCTCGGGCTTCTGGAAGAATTCACCGACCAAAGCCAGTTCGTGGTTATCACGCACAACAAGCAGACCATGGCGAAAGCCGACGCCCTGTACGGCGTCACCCAGCAGGAGCGCGGCGTTTCCCAACTCGTGAGCGTGAAATTCGACGGGAAATAAGGTCTGGCACGGTCCGGTTGTGATGTCCGAAGCCCGACGACAACGATGACCAGGCGCAGCAGAGCACCCGTGAAAGTCCTCCACCTTTTCAGCAATGCAAAATACACCGGCCCGGCCGAGCTGGCGCTGAATCTCTGCGTCACCCTGCGCAGCATGGGTGTGGATGCCGATCTTGCGTTTCCCAACCTGCCGGACGGAAAGCAGCACACGTTGCGGGAAACGGCACGGGATCGCGGCATTGAGCCGCTGCTCCAGTTTCGGTTGAACAAGCACGAGAACCCGATCGCTAATTTCTTCGACGCGCGGGCGCTTCGCAGTTTTCTTACTGAAACCCGGTATGAGCTGATCCATTGCCATATGGACAACGACCACCGGGTGGCGATATCGGCGGCCAAAGGCCTCGGCCTGCCGATTGTTCGCTCCAGCTACGAGGGGTTGGGCTTCCAGAATCCGCGCCGCCACGCGCGTCTGCTCCAGGGCACCCGGTACCTTTTTGAACCATCCCAACGCGCCATGGACCATGATCGTGAAACCTACGGGTACCCCGCCGAGTCTATGCAAGTGGTTCAAGGGGCTGTAGATGTGCACCGCTTTGACCCGGCCCGGGAGGTTCCGGACAGCCGAAAATGGCTGGGGATACCGCCGAATGCGTTCGTCGTTGGTATCGTGGCGCGGATGCAGACGCACCGGCGCTACGAAGACTTCTTCCTGGCCATCAAGCAGTTGGCCGACGAAGGCATTGACGCCCATGCTATAGTAGTCGGTCGGGGCACCAATCAGGAATCGGTGGGAAAAGCCCCTGTACGCAAGCTTTCTTTGGGCGAACGGGTCCATTTTCCCGGCTACGTCAGTGGGGAAAACTATGTTGGCATGGTGAAGGCCTTCGATGCGAAGGTTTTCCTTGTACCCGGCAGCGATGGCACCTGCCGCGCGGTCCGCGAGTCTATGGCTATGGGCAAACCCGCCGTTGTTTCGGACCGGGGCATGTTGCCGGAAATCGTGGATAACGGCGTTGACGGGTTTGTTTGCGATGGATCGCCCGAGGCGCTGGTTACGGCGTTGCGCACGCTGGCAACAGACCGCGCAGGCCGCCATCGGATGGGGATCGCGGCACGCGAAAAGGCCGTGCGGTGCTTCTCGCTTCAGGCGCAGGCCGAAGGTGTATTGGGCGGGTATCGGAAAGTGTTGAACAGGTAAATCGAAGATTCGGATACAAAACAGTGATTAGCACCATTAAAGAAACCGGATTCCGCATTCTCACGCGCCTCTTCCTTCCCAGCCTTGCGCGGAACATGGAAGAGGAAGGCACCTTCAAGGTATTCGAGGGCGAGAACGCCATTTCGGACGAGAGTGAATACTTTCGGATTTACGACAACGGCGCGGACGTGACGATTTTTGTTTTTTCCGGCATGGACGTGCTGTTCGCGGGTGAGCCGCGCTTCGAGTTCCGCAAGCAACTGGAAGGCATCGGACATCCCGTCAATTTCGTTTTCATTCGAGAGCTGCGCCGCTCCGCCTATCACGTATCGCCCAATGGCGAGAAGAACGGCCTTACCTACTACACGCGCAAAGTCAATGAATTGAAGGAACAGCTTGGCGGCCGCGTCAATATCGGCATGGGTGCATCGGGCGGCGGCAGCGCGGCGTTCTACTTTGGCACGCGCTGCAATTTCGATCACGTGATCGGATTTAGCCCCGCGTTTCCCGTGAGCGTGTGGACGGGCCTTGGCCCGCAATTGCGCGCGCTCGCCGATTTCGGCCTGCTGTTCACGCGTCCTTTGGACTATATTGAAGTGGTACTTGTCGCGTTGGCGGCGAACGTCATTGCGCATACGCTCACACGTTCACTGGATGCAGTGGATCTGTGGGACGTCTACGAACGCTATAACGATGCGTCGCCCCGGCCGACCGGCACCATCATTTATGGACAACGATGCACGCCAGACGCGAAGCAAGCCGAATTGGTGCGCCATTTTCCCGAGATTAAGCTTGTGCCTTTGGCAACAGGCCGACACAACGGACCGGGATTTTTGAAAGAGCGTGGAGAATTGGCAGACACGTTGAGCAGCGAAATCCGGTTGGTTTTGCGGCGCTTGGGCGTGCCGTTGAACCCGGCTACGGCGAAAGCGGAAGAGCAAATCGCGCTTCACGCGGAACCGGTGCCCGCCGTAAAGTGACCCGCTCGTGATGCGGCACGATTGGAGTTACCTGGTTGGACACGTTTGAGCAATCAAACCTGACCCGAGCGCAGATGGTGTTTTGGTTGGGCCAAAAGCTCAATCCAGACACTCCTTTGTATCACACCGCGGTCGGCCTCGTTGTACCGAAGGCCATCGACCGCGATGCGTTCAGCGCTGCCATGCAAAAGCTCGTGGACAGCGCAGACATTCTGCGCACCGTCATCGAACTCAAGAACGGCGTTCCCGCGCAGCGCGTGCTCGACAAGTTTCCGTGTGCGCCTGAATACCTCGATTTCTCGGGTGAATCCGATCCTACGGAATCGTTTCGCGTCTGGGCCAATGAACGCTGCCACGTTCCGTTCGATTTTGAGAAGCGACTGTTTGACTGCGCACTGGTAAAAATCGCCGACGAAAAGTTCGCGCTGTTCTTCTGTCAGCATCACATCATCTGCGACATGTTCTCGATTATGATCATGATCCAGTATTTGTCGATGCTCTATGATTTGGCACTCGAAGGCGCGCTTGATGATTTTCCGCAAATCCCGTCGTTCGCCGGTTATATCGAGCATGAACTCGCAAACCGCGGCGCGCTTGGCGATCCCGCGCAGCGCGCTTATTGGGAATCGAAACTCGACCAGGAACCGGATCCGATCTCGTTCTACGGGAAACCACTGCCGCGGCTGGTTGGGCCGTCGCACCGCGAGAACATCAATCTCGGCGAGAAGCTGACGCGTCAGATTCGCGAGCTTGTCGCAAGCAATGCGTCGTCGGCCAAATCGACGCCAGCGGCGCAATTCAATATTTTCGCGGCGGTGCTGTTCGCCTATCTCAACCGGTGCTGTGGCGTTCAACGCGCATCGATTGGAATGCCATTCCACAACCGACGTCATGATTCCTGGAAACAAACGGTTGGTATTTTCATGGGGGTGTTGCCCCTGGGGATCGATATCGATGAATCGGATACGCTGAACACGCTGGTCGCGAAAGTGGGCGCGGAAGCTTCCGCGAACCTGCGCAACAGCCCGTACTTCATTCACAATCTGCTTCACACGCGCGCGCATGACGTCCTGGTGAATGGCCTCTTCGTTCCGTATCCGATTTTTGGGGGCGTGGAGTGCGACCTTGTATGGCCGGCGTTTCGCAATGTGCTCGATCCGCTCGTGCTGAATTTCTATGAAGATCCGAAGACGGGCAACTTCTCGAATCTGTTCGTATTCAACACCGCCGTTTTCACGGATGAAATGCAGCGCCTGCTGATTCGCGATTACGACCGCATGGCGCACGCGCTGCTCGACAATCCGGATACGCCGTTGCACGACATCGATTTGCTCACGGAAGACGATCGTAAACAACTGCTGGACAAGTGGAACGCGACAGAATCACCGTTCCCCTCGGACATGACGGTCCACCAGCTTTTCGAAGCCCAAGTCGAGCGCACGCCGGACGCGGTGGCTGTCGCGTTTCAGGACCGACGCCTCACCTACCGCGAACTGAACGCCAGCGCAAACCGGCTCGCACATCATCTGCGTCAGCTTGGCGTTGAACACGACGTCCTGGTTGCGCTCTGCGTGGAGCGCTCTCCGGAGATGGTGATTGGGCTGCTTGGAATTCTGAAGGCGGGCGGCGCGTACGTCCCGCTAGATCCGGCGTATCCCGAAGATCGCCTCGCGTTCATGCTGGAAGACTCCAAGGCGCACGTGGTAGTGACCACGGAACGCCTGCAGCGCACGCTGCCGGTTAATGGCGCGACGGTGGTGCGCATCGACAGCGATTGGAGCGCGATTCAGTCACGCACGGATGAGAATCCCGTTAACGGCGTCAGCGCCGGCGATCTCGCTTACGTTATCTACACTTCCGGATCGACCGGCAAGCCGAAAGGCGCGCTGCTCGAACACCGCGGCGTCTGTAATCTGGTTACCCACAAGGCGAAAGAGTTTGGGCTGGGCCCCGGCACGCGCATGCTACAGTTCTGTTCGCTGAGCTTCGATCCATCCGTGCTCGAGATCTTTTCCACCTTGACCAGCGGCGGAACGCTTTGGCTGGTACCCCAGGAGATGGTCAAACAACCGGACAAGATCGTGGACGTCATCAAGCAGGCACGCATTACCAACGCGTTGATGACGCCGTCCCTTCTGCGCGTGCTGCCCGCTGACGAGCTTAAAGAACTTCAGGTGGTCGAGGCGGGCGGAGAAACCTGCACGGCAAACCTCGCGGCGCAGTGGTCTAAAGGCAGAAAGTTCTTTAACGCATACGGGCCAACGGAAACTACGGTTTGCGTGACTACCGCAACATGCGAAGCGGGAATGGATGAGGAACCGCATATCGGCCGCCCGATTCCGAATACGCAACTCTATGTGCTTGACGAAAAAATGCGGATGGTGCCGCCGGGCATGCCGGGCGAGTTGTATATTGGCGGCGTCGGTGTCGCCCGCGGGTATCTGAACCGACCGGAGTTGACCGCGGAGCGCTTTGTTCCCAATCCATTCAACGGGAACGGGGGCGATCGGCTTTACAAGTCAGGCGATCGGGTCCGCTATCGGGAAGACGGCAATATCGAATTCCTCGGGCGGGTGGACAATCAGGTCAAGGTGCGCGGTCACCGCATCGAGTTGGGTGAAGTAGAAGCGGTGCTGCAACAATATCCGGAGATCGCGGAGTGTGTCGTTGCCGCGCGCGAAGACGTTGCGGGCGATCCCAAGCTGGTGGCCTACATCGTTCCCAAACGCGCCGGTCAGACCTTTGACGGCGAACTGAAAAGTTTTCTGCGGCTGCTGCTGCCGGATTACATGCTTCCTTCGGCGTATGTCGTGATGGATGCGTTGCCGTTGAGTCCGAACGGAAAAATCGACCGTGACGCATTGCCTAAACCCGATCGGCCCGCGGACGAGCACCACGAACTCGCCGCGCCGCGCGACGCGATCGAGCTTGATCTTAAGATGATTTGGGAACAGGTGCTTGATACGCGTCCGATTGGCGTGACGGATCATTTCTTCGACGTGGGCGGGCATTCGCTTTCGGCCGTGCATTTGATGGATCAGATTCACAAGCACTTTGGCGTTCGCCTCTCCCCCGCCGCGCTTTTTGAAGCGCCTACGATCGAGTTGCAAGCGGGCCTGGTGCGAAACGCTGGAGAATCGGTGTCTGCGCCGATTGTGGTGCCGCTAAAGCCGACTGGGACCAAGACGCCGTTTTTCTGCGTGCATCCTGCGCCGGGCACTGTGTTCTGCTATATGCCGATTGTTGCGCATATGGATGAGGAACGGCCTTTTTACGGATTGCAGGCGCCGACTGTCGATGGCGTCGGCAAAGTGATTGATTCGATACCCGAGGCGGCCTCGCTTTACATTGATGCAATCAAGAGCGTGCAACCCGCGGGGCCGTACATGCTTGGGGGGCATTCTTCCGGGGGCAATATCGCCTTCGAGATGGCGCAGCAACTGCGCGCGCGCGGTGACGAAGTCGCGCTTATCGTCATGCTCGATTCGATGGCTCCCGTTCCCGGCGGACGGTCGGAAGATCTGTACCGCGTCATCGTGAATGTCACCAACGATTCGATCTGGCTGGCGAGTATCGTGCTGTTGGTGGAGCATTTTTTTGGCACCTCACTTGGCGTGACCTACAAGGGACTGCGCCAGATGCCCATGGAGCAGCAACTTGATTCGGTGCTGAATGCGCTCAAGCGCGTCAACTTCGTAGCCCCGACTGCCGACGCCGGCGCGATTCGCGGCATGGTGGAAAACTTCAAGAAGACGC
>CALEZK010000016.1 GCA_937928585.1 uncultured bacterium
TTCGTAGTAGTTCTGGACGTGGTCCCAGTATCCAACGGCGAGCGCGGTAATTAGAAGCAGCACAACGAACCGCAACCTTATTTCTAGGAAGCGAATCACAAACAATATGCGCTTGACCGATCCGCGCAGTCGGGAAGCTTGATCGCTCATGCGGGAACTCCTTCGGTGGCGGCAACCGGGGATACTTCTCGGAGCTTGCGCCACCGGCGTTTTTCAACGTGGTAGAAGAGAACGGGTAGAAATACGTCTATCACTTCATCCGCCACCAGCAACCCACCGAGCACTGGCGCGGCCATGGGTGCGATGACTTCGGAGCCGACACCGGTTGACCAGAGCATCGGCGCGAGACCCAGGATTGCGGTGGCTTCGGTCAGCAGTTTTGGGCGGAGTCTATGCACGGCACCGGTAATTACGGTCTGTTTGAGTTCGTCCGTGCTGGCGATTCCGGCGAGTCCGCCGCGCGCGGCGATTGCATCGCGCAGGTATACCAACATGATGATGCCGGTTTCCGTGGCCATGCCGAAGCAGGCAATGTAACCGACCCAGACCGCGACGCTGAAGTTATAGCCAAACATGGTCTGGAAGATAACGCCGCCGGCCAATGCGCCTGGGACTGCCATCATCATGAGTGCCGCGTGCATCAGGTCATGGTAGGTCAAGTAGAGGATCACGAATATGAGTATGAGAACGGTGGGGAAGACGATCCGCAACGTGCGCTTCGCGCGTTCCTGATGTTCGAACTGGCCAGTCCATTCCAGGTAGCTGCCCTCGGGTAGCGTGAGCTTGGCGCTTACCTCGCGCTTCGCCTCTTCCACAAACCCAATGATATCGCGGTCCCGCACATTGAGTTGAACGTAGGAACGGAGCAAACCGTTTTCGCTTTTGATGACCACCGGGCCTTCAAGCACAGTGACATCCGCGACATCGGCGAGGCGTACGGAGGTTGGTTGTGATTCTTCGGTTGTGGCAATCAGGATATTGCGAATGGATTCCTCATCCGCGCGATAGTCGCGCGCGTACCGCAGTCTGACGGGGAATCGCTCGCGGCCTTCGACGGTCGTGGTGACTGGTTTTCCGCCCAGCGCAACCTCAATGATGTCCTGTACATCTCCGATGCTGACGCCATAGCGCGCGGCCTTTTCACGGTCGACCGTGATTTCGATGTAGCCTTTGCCAACGGTCTGGTCGGCGACAACGTCTACGGCGCCCTCGATGCTGCGAATGACCTGCGCGACGTTGTTGGACGTTTCCTGAATTTCATCCTGGGTGCGGCCATATACCTTTACGGCAAGCTGGGTGCGTACACCTGTTGCGAGCATGTCCACGCGATTAATGATCGGCTGGGTCCAGATGTTTGCCCACCCGATTTGGCGGACATGTTTGTCCAGTTCCTGCACCAGGTCGGACTTGGACTTTACCCAAAGAAAACGCCGTTTGCCGATGTCTTCCGCCAGCTTCTCGGGCGACGTTGATTCCGGAAGCGCCTCGGCTTTCCATGCGTCGATCATTTCGGCCTGATACTGCGTCTCCTCCAGCAAAGCGACCGCAAAAGCCTTCATCGCGATCGGGAAGATTGTCAGGTTCGTTTCATTCTTCCATTCAATAGTTCTTGCATCGCGAAAGGATAGGAGCGCGTCGTGCGTTGATTGATGGAAATCGGGTGCAGGCAGGCCCATCGCTTCCTTCAACGCGATTATCGCGGCGTGAGAATCCTTCGGCGCGAGCAGGTTTGCTGTGTCGGGCGCGATAACCCCATCCGCCGAGAGCATCTTCAGTACGGCGAAAACGAGGCGTTGTGTATCGGCCAATTGCGGATGGTGAACGAAATGCACACTCTGGATTTCAGTGTGATTACCAGTTACCAACAACCTGTGTTCTGCGCTTTGCGGTTTCAACCAGGCATTATGCGCGTCAATTTGATCAAATACGCGCTGAATGACAAACCCCACGGATTCTCTGGCGAGCGACTCTTCGAACTCAATCTTGCGCGCCATCAATCCCATTCTCATTTCAGCGTCGTAGCGATCGAGGGCGCCGGTAGCGGTGCTGTCGGAGAAACTGCTTCGTTGCGCGGCGTCACCAAACGCCGCAATGGCACCGGCAGTTTCCAGATCTTTTACAAGTTGGAGCGCTTCTTCCTGCGCGTCATCGAGGCGAATCTTTCTTTTCAGCCAGTGTTCGCGCGGATGCAGGTTTACAACCGTCTCTACCATGTCCAATGGCGATGGGTCGGTCGGCGTATCCGCGCGCCCTGCCTTTCCAACGACCATCGAGATTTCCGGCACGGCGCGGAGAAGGGCGTCCCGCGCGCGCAAATCATCGCCGGCCTGCGTAACGGATGCCCTGGGCACGGTTACAGGCATGTCGAGAATGCTGCCTTCATCGAGCGGAGGCATGAACTCGCGGCCAAGGTGACGGGCCGTATAGCCACCGAACGCAAGAAGCAACACGAAAAGCCAGATGACTGTCTTGGGTCGTTCCATCAGAAAGCTGAGGACGGGTCGGTACATTTCAATGACGCTGCGCACTATCCAATTATTTTCCTCGCGCGAGAGGCGTCCGCGGACCAGGAGCGGAATCAGCGCGGGAACCAGCGTGATTGAAATGATGGCGGTTCCCACGAGGGCGAAAGTTTTTGTGTAGGCGAGCGGGTGAAATAGCTTTCCTTCCTGACCGGTCAACGCGAAAACGGGAAGAAATGAAATCACCATGATCACAACCGAGAAGAATATGGGGCGTCCGACTTGACGCATGGCACCAATAACAATCTCTGTTGTATCGCCCGTGATTCGCTCGTCACCAAACTTTTCCGTGAGACGATGTGTGGCGTTCTCGAGCATTACGATGGCTTGGTCTACAAGTATCCCGATGGAGATTGCGATTCCGGAGAGCGACATGATGTTGCTCGAAATGCCGAACCAGCGCATGAGCATGAACGAGAACAGGATGGACAGCGGAAGCGTGACAATGACGATGAACACGCTCCGCACATGCGTGAGAATGAGCAAGATCGCCACCGTCGCGATGATGATTTCATGTTCCAGGATCGTCGTTACGGTTTCGATGGAGCCTTCGATGAGCTCCGTGCGGTCATAGAACGGAACAATCTCGACACCTTCGGGAAGGCCGGCTTGGAGTTGTCTGATCTTGTCCTTGATCGCCTTTGTTACGCGCAGCGGGTTTTCGCCGAATCGCATCATCACGACGCCGCCGGTTACTTCCCGACCGTCTTTTTCCAGAATGCTGCGGCGAAATTCGCTACCGAGCTGAACAGTAGCGACATCCCCAATGCGCACGGGCACGCCGTTCCGTTCGGTTACGACGGTGTTTCGAATGTCCTCGATCGATCGAATCCAACCGACGCTGCGAATAAGGTATTCCGCTTTGCCCTTCTGAACGACACCGCCGCCGACGGCACTGTTGCTGGTTTCAAGAGCTGCGTAAATCTGACCGAGGGTTATGCCATACGCGCGCAACCGTTCCGGCGTGACGTCAACCTGATATTCTTTCGGCATGCCGCCTACGCTGCTAACCTGGGCAACGCCGGGAACCGAATTCAACTGGTAACGCACATACCAATCCTGAATGGCGCGCAGGGTCCCGAGGTCGTGGTTATCACCCTCAACGGTGTACCAGAAGATCTGGCCGAGCGCTGTTGCATCGGGCGCGAGGTAGGGGGTGACGCCTTCAGGGAGGAAGGTGCTGGCCAAAGCGAGACGTTCGAGAACGCGCGTTCGCGCAAAATAAAAGTCGATTGAATCGTCAAAGATGATGCTAATCATCGAGAAATTAAACTCGGACGATGAACGCACCGACTTCACGCCTGCCAGCCCCTGCAAGTTTACAGAGAGCGGATAAGTAATCTGATCCTCGATTTCCTTGGGGCTGCGCCCCATCCAATCGGTAAACACGATGACCTGATTCTCGGAAAGATCGGGGATGGCATCGACCGGAGTATTGACAAGCACCCAGATTCCATAGCCGATCATGACGAGGTACGCCATGATTATCAAGGCTTTGTTCCGGGAGGAGAACTCTATAATCCGCTCAATCAAGTCAGGTTTGCTCCGACGCGATCTCAAAAAAGTTGGAGATCTGCTCCCCGGGGTGAGCAAGCAGTGTGCCGTTTGTGTCGCCGTGCCTAAGCGGTTATATTGCAGTCTATTACGTTGACGGCGCTGCCTTGGGTCGCGCAGATATTGGCCGAATCGAAATCAGAATCTGGCCAAATCGCTTCGACTTACGAGGTCCATGACGATAAAGGAGTAACCTTGGACACGGATTTCTGGCACCAGAAGTGGAAAGAGAACGACATCGCATTTCATCAGGAGCAACCCAACCCTGTCCTGGTGAAACATTTTCAAGAGTTTTGCCCAGCGGCCGGAAGCAGGGTATTCGTGCCCTTGTGTGGAAAGACGGTCGACATTCACTGGTTGCTTTCCAGCGGCTATCGCGTGGTCGGCGCTGAATTGAGCAGCCTTGCAATCGACCAGTTGTTTGCCGAACTCAAGATTGAACCCAATGTTTCGTCACTCGGCCAGACCCTGCACTATAAGGCCGAAGGCATTGATATTTTTGTCGGCAACATATTCGAACTCTCCGGGGACATTCTGGGCCCAATCGATGCGGTATATGACCGGGCCGCCCTCGTGGCGCTACCGGAAGAGACGCGAGTGCGTTATTCTGCGCATCTAACCAAGATCACCAGTTGCGCGCCACAGTTTTTGATATGTTACGAATACGATCAGAACGCGATGGCGGGTCCGCCTTTTTCAATAAGTGACGATGAAGTTGAGCGACTCTACGGCGCAGTATATCGCTTATTGTGTGTGGCAAATGGAGAAGTCAGCGGCGGCCTCAAGGGGCAGTGTCCGGCAAACGAGAAGGTTTGGCTGTTAACCGCAGCATAGGCGCGGCAAACCGCCCACGAAGTAGCTAGTCACGCCCGCTGTTTTCATTCAAAAACGAAATGATTGCGGAAGTAGTCCTGTCGTCTTTGCTGCCGATATCCGCGTTGATGGTGAGATGGTTCTTGGTGGGCTCGTTAAAGACCGTTGCTTTCACCGCTGCGGAAGACAATCGCGCCGCGAGTGTCTCTCCCTGCCATTTCGCGGTTGCACGCTTGCCCGCGTGCACAATGAGAAACGGCGGGATGCCCTTGCCGTTCGCAATATGAGTGACTGGCGATGCGTTTCGCCACGTTGATTCGCTTTCGCCGAATGCTTTTTCGTAACGACCTTCAGCAAAGAGTTCGCCGCTCTTCACCATAGTTGGGATGTCGTACCCGGCGCCATCGAGCAGAATGGTGCCGCGAATCGCGCTGAGGTCGGCACCACCCGCTTTCACGTACGTCTCATCCGTTGCGATCAGCGCCGCCAGGTGAGCGCCCGCGGAGTGGCCCATTACGTAAATCCTTTTCGGGTCGCCGCCATATTCGGCGATATTCTTGTGTATCCATGCGAGCGCCTTGCCGCAGTCCTCCGCGTGCGCGGGATGGAGTACGGCAGGGGAAAGGCGATAGTTGATGCTGACAAAGATATAACCCTCGCCGGTGAAGAACTCAGGTTTCTTGCCCGTCATGCGTTTGTCGCCGAAGCGCCATGAACCACCGTGGATGAAGACCATCACGGGATGCGGACCCTTGCCGGAAGGTGTATGAATGTCCAGTTGATTGAGCCTCGCCGGAGCGTTCGGTGGCGTGGCGTATTGAATATTCCTATAGATGCGTGGTGTGGGGGTGTCTTCTTGAGCCGTGGCACTTGCCAGCGCGGCTAACGAGAAGAGGACAGTTACCGAGAAGATTCGATTCATCATGTTTCCTGGGGCTCCCTTTCTCGGTATATAACACGTCCGGAAGTGAAGTCGTTCCCGGCATGCTTCATTTATCGAAGCCGGTTTCGATAGAATCGCCGCATGGCACTTCCACAACCAACCAAAACGATATCGAATGCTCTCCGATCCGGTTGCGTCATACCCGCGCATCCACTGGCGCTGACGTCGGCCGGTAAGCTCGATGAACGCTACCAGCGCGGGCTCACGCGATACTACTGCGACGCGGGCGCGGGCGGCGTTGCAGTTGGCGTGCACACGACGCAGTTCGCCATACGAGACCGAAAGCATGGTCTTCTGCGACCTGTTCTGCAACTTGCATCCGAAACGGTCGACGAGTACGCACAATTCACGCGAAAAAAACACCCTGTAATAAAAGTAGGCGGCATCTGCGGCACGACGGGACAAGCGGTTGCGGAGGCCGCTCAACTGCGTGAGTTGGGATATCACATTGGCCTGTTGAGCTTATCGGCAATGGCAGGCCAGCCCGTTAAGGCACTCATTGCCCACTGCAAGGCCGTAGCTCGCGAAATGCCAATCATGGGGTTCTACCTCCAGCCGGCGGTTGGTGGCTGTCTGCTTCCAGTTGCGTTTTGGCGGCGCTTTGCTCAGATTGAAAATGTAGTGGCGATCAAGGTTGCCCCGTTCAATCGGTATCAGACGCTGGACGTGATTCGCGGCGTCGCAGAGTCTGGCCGCGCACGGCAGATCGCGCTATACACGGGAAATGACGACAACATTGTGTTGGATCTAATCACCAGGCACGAAATCGTAACCGGAAAGCAGAAATCCACGTTACGTTTCGTGGGAGGGCTGCTCGGCCATTGGGCATGCTGGACCCAGAAGGCGGTCGAGCTTTTGGAAGAATGCCACAATGTCGTAGATCGCGAAAACCGTGTCCCATCGTCGTTGCTTACGCGTGCGATACAAATCACCGATTCAAATGCGGCGTTTTTTGATGCTGCAAACGGATATGCTGGTTGTATCGCAGGCATCCATGAAGTCCTCCTGCGCCAGGGATTACTCCGGAGTAGACGTTGTCTGGATCCCAAAGAAACGCTCTCTCCTGGGCAGAAATTGGAAATTGACCGGGTCTATACTGCCTACCCGCATTTACATGACGACGACTTTGTGTCGCGAAATCGAGACCGATGGCTTCGGCCTTGATACGAGTCGACCCGTGACACTCGCACGAACTCGCCCTCGCTCGTTTTTAATTCTGCCTGGAGTGGCACCGATATGCTGCGCGTAATTGCGGGAGAGGCGAAGGGCGCGCGATTGGTAACCCCGAAGAGTTCGGCGCGCCCGACATTGGACCGCGTTCGGGAGGCAGTGTTTAGTATTCTTCACATGCGTCTGCCGGGGGCGCGCTTCCTCGATTTGTATGCGGGTTCAGGAGCAAATGGGATAGAGGCGCTGAGCCGCGGCGCGGCATGGTGCGCTTTTGTAGATTCCGATCCAGCAGCGATACACGCAATTGGAGAAAATGTGTTTCGCGCGAAACTGGGGCACAAGTCTCGGAGTTATCAATTGACACTCCCGGGAGGTCTTGGGGTTGTTGCGAAAAGTGAGACTGCATTTGATGTAGTGTACTGCGACCCGTCATTTTCGGGAGTGAATTATGAGCAGCTGTTAACGCAAATTATTGATAATAATCTACTTGCAGATGGCGGGGTGATCGTTGTTGAACACGCAATCTCGACCGAGTTACCGCCAGCAATTGGGGGTATCGAGAAGAGGAGAACAGCGAAGTACGGCCGGGTTGGAATCTCGTTTTTCTCTTGACGCTGTATTTGGTATCTGATAGCATGTGGCCGACACAATATATAGCGTGTCTGGATGCGCACTTCGAATCCACACTTGTGGTCGGCGTGCAGCAACGTGAAATGAGGTCACATGCGTTGCCCTTTTTGTGCTTTTCTAGAGAGCAAAGTCGTCGATTCGCGTTCCTCCAAAGAAGGCGACTCCATTAGACGTCGGCGTGAGTGTCTTAAGTGTGCGCGACGCTATACGACGTATGAGCGCATCGAAGAAGTAGCACAGATGGTGATAAAAAAGGATGGACGCCGCGAGCCATTCGACCGCTGGAAGATCAAGAGTGGCATACTGAAAGCGGTGGAGAAGCGGCCCGTAAGCTTGGAGCAGGTCGAGTCGTTAATTGATGACGTGGAACGCGCTTTGTTCAATTCCAGCGAACACGAAGTCTCGACGGACAATATTGGCCTAGCCGTCATGGAGCGCCTCAAATCGCTCGACGAAGTGGCCTATGTGCGGTTTGCCAGCGTGTACCGCCAGTTCAAGGATTTGAACGAGTTCATGACGGAATTGAAGACCTTGCTCACCTGAGGCAGGTGTCCGCAGTTCCGTTGAATTCCTCCTGTCCCTTCTGTTAAACTCTGCGTTTCCACTGGAATCACATTTTTTGGAGATAGTCTGTCATGCCGAATACGAAGACAGCGAAGGCGCGCGACATCACGAATGAACGCAATCGCCAGCGCAACGCCGCAATCAAGTCGAAGATGAAGACCTATGTAAAGGAAGCGGCGACCGCCCTTGATACGAAGAACGCCGAAGCCCTAAAGCAAAGCTTAACGAAGGCGCTATCCGAAATCGATCGCGCCGCGACCAAGGGCGTGCTGCATCCGAATTCTGCTGCGCGCAAGAAGTCTACGCTGCAGCGTCGCGCGGCCGCGCTCGCAAAAGCATAGTCGCATAAAGTAAGAAGATTCAGAGGCCATTCCAACATCCTATGTTGGAATGGCCTCTGCTATTTTGGGACGCGCGGGGGACATGCCGCGCGTGATTGTTACATCGCGGTTGCGCCGAGCATTGCGTCAATTCGATCGGTGGCCTCCTGGAGCTCCGCGACGATCGCGGTGGAGTGGCCTGGGTCGATCTTCAGCGCCATGGCAGATTTAACGGGATAATCGTGTGGGCCGACATTTGTCGCTTCACCCAGATTCGCCTCATAGGCGAGGTGGTTGGCGAGTGCAGTCACATGCGCGAGTTCCGGAGAGAGCATAGCCTGTTCGGGCGTGTGGTGGCGGCGGATCGCCTCGGTCAGCAGCGGAGGCAAATTCCAGTGCTCGGCAAGCGCGCCGCCCACCTCTGCGTGATCCATTCCGAATACTTCCGGTTCCACCTCATGCAGCGCGATTTGGTTTTCGACAGCGCGTTTCACGGCCTCTTGAAAATTGTCCGGATACACGCTGTCCAGGGCGACCTTACCGATATCGTGCAGAAGGCCTGCGCTGAAGTAGCTACCATCTGCAGAAAGAGACAATCGCTTGGCGATGCGTTCGGCCGCCATGGCCGTGGCGAGGCTATGTCTCCACAATTGATTACGATCATATGCCGAACTGCTTTTGGGGAACACGCGAAACGCAGATGCGGCAAGCACCAGGTTCTGCACTTCCCTGAATCCGAGTATTACAACGGCGTCCTTCACCGTAGTAACGCGACGGTAAAACCCATAGAAAGCGGAATTGACCTGTTTTAAGAGCGTCGCGGATAGGCTTTGGTCGGCGGCGATATGCTTCCCCAACTCCAATGCCGAAGTATCCGGATCGGAGAGCGCCTCCATGATTTGTCCCAAAACCGTGGGAAGCGTGGGGAGGCGGCTGATTCGGGAAACTGCATCGCGTACGTCTGGTGCGTCCAAAGCGTTTGATCCTTCCGATTACTCCGCGCTCCCGGGCAGGCACACGGTGACACGAACACCATAGACCACGCTATCCATTGTGCGCAAGTGACACTGCGCTTGGAGTATTATGTTCGCATCCGATCCAACCGCAGTTAAGGAGACCATGAATGGCGACGGAGAGCAAGATTCCAGCGGAAGGCAGCAAGGCTCCTGCTTTCTCATTGAAAGACGGGCAAGGCGCCACGGTGAAATTATCCGACCTCAAGGGAACCCCAGTTGTCCTGTATTTTTACCCCAAAGACGATACGCCGGGATGCACGGTGGAGGCGAAAGAATTTCAATCCGCACTTAAATCATTCGAGAAAGCCGGTGCAAAAGTAATTGGAGTCAGCCCGGACAATCAGGCATCGCACTGCAAGTTTGCGGATAAGTTCGGTCTGAAATTTACGTTGCTATGCGACGAGAATCATGCAGTTGCCGAGAAATTCGGCCTATGGGTCGAGAAAAGCATGTACGGGAAAAAGTACATGGGGGTGCAGCGCGCCACTTTCTTGATCGATGGCGACGGAAAAATTTCCAAAGTTTGGCCAAAGGTCAAACCCGAAGGGCACGCGGCAGAAGTGTTGGCGGCCGTGAAAGCGCTTGGGTAATAGTTGTCGGTCATTCGGCGGCCCATAAACGAAATCAGGAACGACGCATGCGGATCATTTTATCAATGGTGGCCATATCGCTCGGGATTGCGATAGCCATTGTGGCGGGTGTGTATGGATGGCAACGCTATTCTGCCGCGCCAATACCTGTGGCGGCGACACCTGCGCCGGCACCGCCACCCGCTTCCGCACCTGAAGCCAAACCTGCGGAGCCGGTTGCCGAAGCGCCTACGCCAGTTTCTGTAACGCCAACGACATCGCCCAAACCTGAGCCGGTCGTGCCGGCTCTCCCGGCGCCAAAGCAGCCAGCGATGCCAACAACGGCTGCGCCGCCGACGTTTGCTGGTGCAGGCGCGCAGCCCTTGCCGAGCGCGATGCCAAACGCCGCCTCAGAGTCTGATGTGGAGAACCAGCCCATCGCCGTAGCGGAGGCGCCCGCCTTGGCAACGCCCGAGAAACTGGAATCGCTGGAGATCGGCATGACCGAGGGTGATGTCATTCAGGTGATGGGCAGCGAAGGGGTGGAAACGCCGGCGGATCAACTTCCGCAGTTCACTCCAATCGGTTGGTATGAAGTGCGGTGGGCCAACGCGGACGGCTCATACATTGCCGCTCACTTCAATCAGGAGCGCACGCTTCGGTACGTCCAGCCATTCAATATGCCGGGGGCATATGCATGGCTAGAGTCGCCCCACTACGCAGTGCCCGCCTGGTTGAACGACTGTCTCTTATACACATCTCCGAGCCCACGAGACAGGCAGACAACCTTATTGTTCGCGTGCCGTCCGTCGACGTTGTCGAAGCGCGGCCGTCAACGTTTCAATTCCAAGGGGGGCTAGTGGCCGCAAATGGTCAGACCTTGGGTTCCATTTCCGGCACGTATTACATTGGAGAGGCGGCCGGTTCGAATCGGCGCGGAATTGAAGGTTCGTATTCCTACGCGCTGCCGGACGGCAGGTCGGACGCCAATACGTTTCAGTTCGTCGAGTAGGGCATGGGCATTATCGGTCGAACGCCATATTGTGCGCTTCCCAGTCGATAATTGCGGTGTCGAACACGGGTCCATCCAGGCATACGCGAACCATTTTCTCGCCTTCCTGTTCGCTTTTGGATTCCACGACGCAGCCGAGGCAGGCACCGTCGCCGCAGGCCATCTGGGCTTCCAGGGATACGACGCAATCGGCGCCCGCTGCGACAGCAACGTCTGAAGTGGTTTTCATCATGATCATCGGCCCGCAAACGTACACGCGCGTGCCGGGCCCCGGCTTCAACTTGGCCAACATCTGCGAAGCGTAGAGCTTCTCGCCCGCGGAGCCATCATCGGTAGCAATGTGCACCTTGCAGCCCATCGCGCGAAACTCGTCCGCACAAAGGATGAGGTGTTTCGAACGTGCAGCGAGCACGACCTCCGGCGCAATGTCACACTTCTGAACGAGAGCTTCCGCCAACGCTGGAAACGTGGCAACGCCGATTCCGCCAGCGACAATGATGTGCCGCTCGAAGGAGCGTTCGATTGGGAAGCCCTTACCGAGCGGTCCTTGAACGCCCAGCATGGTGCCTGGGCGCATCTTTGACAGGAGGTGCGTGCCTTCACCTTCGACCTTGTAGAGAATTGAAACGTGATCGCGGGTAATGCGTTCAAAGCACATCGGTCGCCGCAAGAACGGGTATAGTCCTTCCGCGACCTGAAGCATGCAGAATTGTCCGGCCACCGCGGAACGCGACAGCTCCGGTGCATTGATGCGCATCCGAAACTGTTCGGGCGCAACTTCTTCGTTCTCGACGACTTCACACTCCAGCAAGTATCGCATTCGGGTCCTTCGACGAGCGCGCTAACGGCGTCCGCGGTCCATGGCCAATTGGTTGCGAAGCGTATTCAAGCTCAGCCTGATGCGCTCGGCAAGCACCTCGCCAATTCCATCCACCATGCAAAGTTCTTCTTTCGGCGCGCGCATAATCTGCTGCAACGATCCGAACTTTTGCACGAGATTCTCTATGATCTGCGGGGTCAACCGGCGCGTCTGCGTCAGAATACGATACCCGCGCGGCGACAAGTACGTGTCGATGCTTTTCATGTTTGTGCCGTAACCAAGGGCATTGCTGATGTGCGGCAGCTCCAGTAACTCCTGCGAGGTGATCTCGTCAATTCGCTCAAGAATATGCTCGTACCGAACGCCAGCTTTTTCGCGGAAATAATCTTTTGCGACAAGCTGGGCTTCTTCAAACGGAATCACGAGTTCCTTCAACTGCATTTCGACGAGCCGGCCCTCGATTCCCAACTCAAGAATATACGGTTCGATCTCCTCCGCGATGCGCGTGCCCATCTCGCAACGTTGGACCGCTTTGCAGACGTCAAAAATCGTGACAACATCTTCGAACTCGCGCGTGCTCAGATCGGTGGTCGCCTGATCGAGTGCGCGAACATATTTTTCCAGCGTATTCAGCGCCTGCATGGATTTGTTAAGGAGGGTAGAGATGCTATCCAGGACATGTTTCACATCCTGCACGTACAGTGTCACGCTGGACCGGCGTTCGGATACCGCGACCACGATGCAGCCAGCCTGTTTCGCAAGCCGTTCCGCCGCACGGTGACGCGTGCCGGTTTCGTCCGTCGGAATCGACGAATCGACTTTGATGAACCGGTTCGCGTACATGATCTTGGACGCGTCTGCGTTCAAGATAATCGCTCCGTCCATTTTGGCAAGTTCATAGAGCAATTGCGGCGTATACTCGGTATCAATTTCGACGCCGCCTTCCGAGAGGTCGGCAAGCCGCTTTGCATCACCGATGCATAGCAAAGCCCCATTCTCGCTCTGGATGATTGCGGCGATCGCCTCCCGCAATTGCGTGCCTGGCGACACCATGGTTAGGGCGTCGCGGAGCGCTATCTTGCCCGGCTTACGTAATTTTTTTGCCATGCCTTATTCCATGCTTGCTATGGACGCGCCATCGCGTCACATTCCCGGAAGCGAGAGGCACCGAAAGGACGGCGCCAGAATGCGGAAAAACAGTTCACGCGCAGGGAGAATATGCCATTCATGGAACGGTCTATCAAGTTATCAGGATTTCCGCCGCGCAGCAGACGGAATTATGTGCGATCGAGCGCAACATCGATCGCCTGGGCGACCGTGTTTACCGGCACAATCTCGATGCCCGAATCCCGTATGTCTGCGGCGCACGATTTGGGAAGAATGCAGCGTGTGAATCCGAATTTTTCCGCTTCCGCGACGCGGCTCCGCCCCATATCAACAGCGCGGATCTCTCCCGCGAGTCCGATCTCGCCGAACACCGCTAGATTCGCCGCAACTGGGGCTTCGAGCAGGCTGGACATCAGCGCGACAGCGATTGCAAGGTCTGCCGCTGGTTCGTCCAATCGTACGCCGCCGGCAACATTGACGAATACGTCTTTGTCCGCGATGTGCGCGCCAGCGCGCTTCTCGAGTACGGCAAGAATCAAGGCCACGCGGTTGGGATTGATCCCGGCGACGGTGCGCCGCGGCGAGGCAAGGGGGGTGTCTCCGACGAGTGCCTGCACTTCCACCAGCAGCGGGCGCGTTCCTTCCACGCTTGGAATGACCACGGATCCACTTACCCCTTGCGGGCGCTCACTCAGAAAGAGCGCGCTCGGATTGGGCACTTCCCTCAACCCGCCTTCCGTCATTTCAAAGACGCCAATTTCATTTGTGGAACCGAAGCGATTCTTGACTGCACGCAAAATGCGCAGCGCCTGCTTGCCCTCGCCTTCAAAGTACAGGACCGTATCCACCAGATGCTCGAGCAACCGCGGACCCGCAATGGAACCATCCTTGGTGACGTGCCCGACCAGCATGATGGGAATGTTGTTGCCTTTTGCGAGGCGCAGGAATTCGTTTGCACAATCCCTGACCTGGCTTATGCTTCCCGGCACCGCCGACACCTCGGCGCGCA
>CALEZK010000017.1 GCA_937928585.1 uncultured bacterium
ACGAGATTTCTGCCTGTCTCGTGGGCTCGGAGATGTGTATAAGAGACAGTCCATACCCCGCGCGAGCGTGCTTTGGAATCGTTCTTCTTCCGTGAGGATGATCTTGGTGATTGATGAACGGTTTTCGGCAAGTTCCGGATACTGATGCGACATGCGGTCGATAACGGTGTTTACTACTTCGTGGAGAAAAGGTTTTTCCAAACCAATCTCGCGACCAAATCGCGCCGCTCGTCGCAGCAAACGGCGTTCGACGTACCCACGCCCTTCATTGCCCGGCAACACGCCGTCGGCGATCATGAAGGAAAGCGCCCGCGCGTGATCCGCAATTACGCGGTAGGGCACCGGACGTGTTTCATAAGGCACCTTGCTGAGGGACTGCGTCGCTTCGATAATTGGAAAGATGCCGTCAGTGTCGAAGACCGTTTCCTTGTTCTGCAGCAAGGCAGCAAGGCGTTCGAGGCCCATTCCCGTATCGACACCGCGATTCTTCAATTGCGGCCGGGACCCGTCGAGCTGCTGGTCGTACTGAGGGAATACGTGGTTCCAGTACTCCATAAAACGTTCGCAGTGATCGCAACCCGGTGCGCAATCAGGTCGACCGCAACCAAGGTGTTCGCCGCGGTCAATATGCATCTCGCTGCAAGGGCCGCACGCGCCCGTATCGCCGGCTGGTCCCCAGAAGTTTTCCTTTGCGCCAAGCCGGACGATTCGCTTCGCGGGAATGCCGATCTCTTTTTCCCATATGGCGTAGGCTTCGTCGTCGCTTTCAAACACTGAAACCCAAATTGTATCCGGGTTCAGCTTGATGACCTCGGTCGAGTATTCCCAACCCCACTGGAGGGTTTCGCGCTTGAAGTAGTCACCGAAGGAAAAATTGCCTAACATTTCAAAAAATGTGAGGTGGCGCGCGGTCTTACCTACTTCATCGAGATCGTTGGCCTTTCCGCCCGCGCGCAGGCACTTTTGAGAAGTTGTTGCGCGGCGGTAGGGTACGGGAATCTCACCGGTGTAGTAGGGCTTGAACTGGACCATCCCCGCGCTTGTGAAAAGCAGGGTGGGGTCGTTGCTCGGGACAATTTTGTCGCTTCGTTCTATGACGTGCCCGCGCTCATGAAAGAATTCGAGAAAACTCGAACGGATGTCGTCGCTCTTCACCGATGAGACTCCAGAAAAAAATTCGAGAAAAAGATCACAAAACACTAACGAACAATGGTATCAAAAGCGCGTGTATTCCTTCAAAACAGGCGGCAAGTTCTGCAGATTTTGGCGCACAATATTGGACGTAGATTGAACTTTGGGGAAAACCGGTTGGGTACCGTTAACAAGTGAGCTTATGAATCTTGGGAAGGATTCACGAGGTATTTGTCGAGCCATTCCAGAATGATGGCGCGCATTTCCGGTAGTTCGGTGTGACCGCAATCGAACAACTCAATTCTGCAGTCCTGCTCGCGGCCATATTTTCGGTACAACGGCAGGAGGTAGTCGCGGATGCGCTCCACGCCGTGCGGGGGTGTAAGTTTGTCTTCACGGCCATTCAGGCTTAACCGTGGACGCGGCACGATGAGCTCGTTTATTTCGTGCGTTTGAAAGTGTTTGAGGAGACTGGGGACGTAATAGTAGATACCGTGACCGTATTGACCGTTCTCCTTCAATAGGGCCTCGAAGTCGGTCAGGCAGCAGAGATCCATGCACACGGAAACTCGCTCATCCAATGCGGCGAGCCACCACGACTTCGTCGAGCCCATGGAGATGCCGAAGGAGCCGATGCGGGAGGTGTCGACTTCCGGGCGGGAACAGAGATAGTTCAAGGCTTGCCATTCGTCGTACATCATCATGCCGAAGAGGACTTCACCGTTCCAAAGCATGCGCTTGAACGTGTCGCCTTCGCCGCGCCCGCCATTATCGGGATAGGGCGCGCGTTCGCCGAAGCACCAACTGTCGATTGCCAGCGCTACGATGCCTTTCTCAGCGTACACGGGTGCATACGCCTGCATGGCGCTGGTGCCAGTGAGCAGTTCGTTTTTGCCGACAAAGTAGTCGCCGCCGTGCCAATGAATATAGTGCATCGCCGGAGCGGGTTTTTGCAGATTATCCGGAAGGAGAAGCAGCGCGGGAACCGGTTCTATGCCGTTGAGGTCCAAGATCAGAAATTCGAGCGTGAAGCCGTTGTGTTTTTCGGTTTTCAAGAGTTGCGCCGTCGGTTTGCGCCGCGCTGGAAGGTCGCCGAGGAGCGACCATAATTGCTCTCTGCGCTTTTGTTGATGTCGCGCAAAACCCCGCTTGGTGTGTGGCATGGCGAGTCCTTCGGTGGCGGCAAGCGTCGCAGCGCACGCCGCAGTTGACGTGCGAATGAACTCTCGTCGCATCATGTCATTGCCTGCGCATAGTTTGGGATGCCCCCAACAGTGAAACGAAACTCAGTCTCCAATGACCCGGCGGAGAAGCGATAGATTTACATCTTCCAGCGAGCCCAAGACAACATCCGCCTCTGCAAGTTCGTCGCGGCGGAAGCTGTTGGTAATGCCGATGCATTTTAAGCCAGCGGCTTTTGCCGCGGTTACACCGGTCACAGCGTCTTCGATGACGACACAACTGTCCTTAGGCAAGCCAAGCGCGGCGTGCGCCGCCTCGTAGATCTCCGGATGTGGTTTCTTATGGGTGACCATGTCGCCGGTGATTATCTCGAAAAACATTTCGACCGGAATGCCCGCGGCTTCCAGTGTCGGCATGGCCTTTGGGCGAGGGCTGGACGTTGCGATCGCCAGTTTCCAATCGCCACTGCCGGCGGCAGCCTCCACCAGTTCCACGGCGCCCGGAAACGCCTGGCACTCGCCAGCGTCGAGCATTGCGGTGAAATTTTTCAGCCGAACTTCCAATGCGCGTTCCAAGTCCAAGGTGATTCCCAGCTTCTCTGCGGGACCTTCTACATAGCGCACCGCGCCGGTGCCGATGAAAGGCCGAAAGTCCTCTGCCGTGAGTTCTATTTTGTAGAGTTCGCGAAACATGTCGATGCTTGCTTTTGCGATCAGTGACTCGGTATCGGCTAGAACGCCGTCCATATCGAAAATCAGGCCATACTTTTCCATTACTACTCCGGCTAACGTTTAGCGATTTCAGTTACTTATCTGAACTTGGGGATTCGGGGTCGTCGGCTCCCGGCGCGCGCCGTTCTTTATACCAAATCTCGTGAATTGCTTCGGGTTCATTGCGCATGGCTTTCAGCGTGAATCGGGGGTTTTTGAAGGTTGCCCAATCTCCGTATTCATCAAATTTTCTCGCGGATTTTGCAAGCCAGGCAGTTTTGATGTTCATGAATTTTTGCCCGCGCTTCTTGCCCAATTCCTTGAGGCGAATACCCAACTCGAAATCTTCACCAGCGCGCATCGTGACGTTGTAACCACCGATTTCGTCGAATGTTTTCTTTTCGCAATACATGAGGAAGAGGGATATACCGGCAATCCACAAGCGCAATCGGAGCAGGCCATGGGTAATGAAGATACCGGGACTCGTGCGTTCGTAGATTGTCCTGGCAACGCCACCGCCGATGTACTTGCCGCTGTCCATGACCCGCCGAATCTCGACGAGCATGTTCTCCGACATGGAATCGTCGGCAT
>CALEZK010000018.1 GCA_937928585.1 uncultured bacterium
GCATTGAAAGGGGTGAGTGACGCTGGTGCGTGTTCGAACGTCCACGTGGGGGGACAGAACTGCTACGTGAAAGAGAGCGGCGCGTACACCGGCGAGTTGAGCCCCCAAATGATTCTGGATGCGGGTTGTAGCTGGGTGATCATCGGTCACAGCGAGCGGCGTCAGATTTTTGGCGAGACCGATGCGTTGTTGAACGAGAAATTGAAGTTTGCGCGTGCCGCCGGGTTGCAGGTGATGTTCTGCATCGGCGAGACGCTGGAAGAGCGCGAGAGCGGGCGCATGAACGCCGTGTTGACGCAGCAGGTTTCAAAAGGACTGGAAGGCGTCGCGCCGGAGTCCTTTTCTGGGATCGCGCTGGCGTATGAGCCGGTCTGGGCGATAGGCACCGGCGTAACGGCATCGCCCCAGCAGGCGCAAGAAGCACACGCCTTTGTGCGTGAGTTGGTAACTGCGCAATTTGGTGCATCCATTTCGGGTGCGTTGCGGATTCAGTATGGTGGGAGCGTGAAGCCGGACAATGCAGCGGAGTTAATGCGCAACCCTGATGTGGACGGGTTCCTCGTTGGCGGTGCCGCGCTCAAGGCGGACAGTTTCGCGGCGATAGTTAAAGCCGCTGTTTAGGAGGTTTGATTACCCATGTTGGAAACAATCTTTTCGTGGACCACGCTTTGGTGGATCCTGATGCCTATCTACGTGTTTGCGTGTTTGGGGCTCATCCTAATCGTTCTGATGCAGAAGGGTAAGGGGTCCGGGTTTGCGGGCGCGTTTGGCGTAGGCCCTGGGTCGGAGACCGTATTTGGTCCGCGCGCGCGCAAGAGCCTTCCGGTAAAGCTGACGTATATCGCCGCGACTTTGTTCATGGTGCTTTCGCTGTGCCTGTCGCTAATCGTCGGTCGTGAATCGCGCGGCGCGGCACCGGATGTTGTGGCGGAAGACAGCGTTTCGGTTTCGCAGGACAAGGCGCTTGACGCCATCTTCGGCGAAGGATCCGAGCCAACGGCGGCCCCGGCCGCGACGGGCGGAGAGCCGACCGTTTCTGCAGCGCCTGCTGCGCCGGCCAGCGCGACGCCTGAAGCAGCGGCACCTGAGGCCCCAGCAGCACCTTCCGGGCAATAGCTGGGCGCGCCGGCCGGTATTTCCGGTAGCTTGTAGAGCATGTATGTCAACCGGCCCAAAGCCCTCTCGGCTTTGGGCCGGTTGTTTTGAACGAGAGGGAATTCCGCGTGGACAAGATTCTAATTCGAGGTGGAAAGCCGCTGGATGGCGCCGTGCAGGTGCGCGGCGCGAAGAATGCCGCGTTACCGCTGATGGCGGCGTCACTGCTTGCGGAGCAGGCGTGTACGCTGCACAACATCCCTTGCCTGCACGATGTGTTCACGATGGACAAGCTGCTTTCCTCGTTCGGCGCGCGCGTGGAATTCACCGGCCGGTACATGACGATAGATTCCTCGTCGGTGGACAATCAGGTTGCGAGCTATGACCTTGTACGCAAGATGCGGGCTTCATTTTTTGTGCTGGGCCCGCTGGTGGCGCGTTTTGGTTACGCGAAGGTATCGCTGCCAGGCGGCTGCGCGATAGGGACGCGTCCAGTCGATATCCATTTGAAAGGTCTTGAGGCGCTGGGCGCGCAGATTGCCATCGAAGATGGATACGTCATCGCCAAGGGCGCGTTGATCGGCGCGAATTATTCGCTCGATTTTCCGAGCGTCGGCGCCACGGAAAACGTCATGATGGCCGCGACGCGCGCGAAGGGCGTTACCCGCTTGAGCAACGTGGCGCGGGAGCCGGAAATTGTTGATCTTGCACATTACTTGAACGCGATGGGCGCGCAGATCTCCGGGGCTGGCACAGACATGATAACGGTGGTCGGCGTGGATTCCTTGGCGGGAACCGAGCATACCGTAATCTCCGACCGGATCGAGGCGGGCACTTTTCTGATTGCCGCATTGGCAACGCGCGGCGAGGTGACGGTGCTGAACGCGAACCCGGATCATTTGCCGAATTTTCTGAGCAAACTGCGCGATGCAGGGGCGGAATTGGAAATTGTGGGATCGCGCATTCGCTTGAGCGCGAAGAATGGCGGGAAGGCCGTGGATTTCACGACCCAACCATTTCCGGGTTTCCCGACTGACCTCCAGGCGCAGATGATGGCGATGCTTTGCATTGCGGAAGGCACGAGCCTTATTCGGGAATCGGTCTTCGAGAACCGGTTCATGCAGGTTGCCGAGTTGGTGCGCATGGGCGCGTCTATCGGCATCGACGGCAATTCCGCCGTGGTAAAAGGCGTATCCACGCTTTCGGGAGCACCGGTGATGGCCTCTGACCTTCGGGCCAGTGCGGCGCTGGTAATCGCCGGGCTTGCCGCTACGAAGGGGGAGACGTCCATCGCGCGCGTCTATCACATCGACCGCGGGTATGAGCGAATTGAAGAGCGCTTGGCGAGTTTGGGCGCGGATATCGAGCGGGTGCAGGAATAAGTGCGCATGCGCCGGACATTCAATGGAACATACGCGTGATCCAAACGGCGGTGGGTATGAAGCGATACGACATTACAAGAGAAAGCGCGTTTGCCGAGGCTTGCTCACGCATTACGCGCAGCGGGGCGGACGACAACGCGAACGCCGATGCAACCGATAAGCTCAATGCGACACGTTCGATTGTAGAGGCTGTGCGGGACCGAGGCGATGCCGCGGTTGCCGAGTTCACCGAACGCTTCGACAAAGTGAACCTATCGAGCGCGCAGTTCGAGATTGGTCCCAAAGAGATAGACGCTGCGATGAATCGCGTCGAGCGCAATGTGCTCTCTGCGCTGGAACGCGCGCACGCAAACATCAGTGCGTTTCACGAGAAAAACCTTCGCTCGTCCTGGGAAGAGACCTCGGCCGATGGCAGCGTGATTGGACAACGCCTGACTTCCATCGAGAGTGTCGGTCTGTATGTGCCGGGCGGCACGGCATTCTATCCTTCCTCCGTTCTAATGAACATCGTTCCGGCGCGCGTTGCCGGGGTGCGGGACATCGTCATGGTGTCGCCGCCATCATTCGAGGGGAGCATACACCCGCTGGTGCTTGCGGCGGCGCGCATTGCCGGTGCGTCACGTGTATTTCGTGTTGGCGGCGCGCAATCAATCGCGGCGCTGGCTTATGGGACGGAATCGATCCCACAGGTGTTGAAGATTGCTGGACCGGGCAATGCGTACGTCACCTTGGCGAAACGGATTGTATCGGGCGTTTGCGACATCGACAAAGAAGCGGGGCCTTCCGAGGTTGTCGTACTTGCGGACGAGAATGCGGATCCGCGTCAAGTAGCGATGGAATTGCTCGCGCAGGCCGAACACGACGTCGATGCGCGCGCCATCCTCGTGACGCCTTCGGCGGTGTTGGTGGAGAAGGTGCTGGAGGCGATCGAATTGGAACTTCGGACGCTTCCGCGCGCGGAGATCATCACGAAGTCTTTGCAGGCGCATGGTGAGATTTATGTCACGCGGAACTTGGAAGACGGCGAGCAGTTGACCAACTTGTTGGCGCCCGAACACCTGAGCATTCAGACTGGCGACCCCAGAAGTTCGCTCGCGCGGATACCGAATGTTGGGTGCGCTGTGCTGGGCGGCGGCACTTCGGTGGCGGTTGGCGATTACTACGCTGGACCAAACCACATTTTACCGACGGGCCGCAAGGCGCGGTTCTCGTCGCCGTTGACCGCGGAAGACTTCCGGAAAGTGACAAGCATCATTTCCTTTTCGCCAGAGCGCATGCGGGCCGCCGCGGACGACATTATTGCATTGGCGAACGCGGAGCAATTGCAGGCGCACGCCCGCGCCGTGGAGATTCGACGATGAAGTATGCGCGCGAAATACTGCGCGGGGTAGAGGGTTACGTTCCAGGCGAACAGCCGAAGATGCCGGGAATGGTGAAGCTCAATACGAATGAGAACCCTTATCCTCCGTCGCCGCGTGTGCTGCAGGCTCTGCGAGAAGTTTCGACCGAGACGATTCGGAAGTATCCTGATCCAGTATCGCTGGCGCTGCGGAGTGCGGTGGCGGAACGATACGGGTATGCCGGACCGGAGTGGGTCGTCGCTGGAAATGGGATGGACGATGTGTTGGCGATGACGATACGGGCGTTCGTCGATCCGGGTGACACGATCGCGTCGCCCTATCCGACTTACACGTTATACGAGACCCTCTCCGCGTTGCATGGCGCCGTTTTCAAGTATGTCCAGTTGGACGGCGAATATTTCCTGCCGGAAGAAATCTACGAAACCAAGGCGCGGGTAATATTCGTGCCGCGGCCAAACGCGCCCACGGGTACAACTTCACCGTTGAAGTCCATCGAACGACTTTGCAAATCCTTTCCGGGAATCGTGTTTGTGGATGAGGCGTACGTCGATTTTGCGGAAGATTCGTGCATCGACTTCCCAAAAGAGTTTGAGAACGTGATCATTGGGCGGACTTTCTCCAAGGCGTATGCGCTTTGCGGACTGCGGCTTGGGTATGCGGTTGCACGACCGGAGTTGATTGCGGAGTTTATGAAAGTTCGTGATTCATACAATGTGAACGCGATTGCGCAGGCGGGAGGGCTCGCCGCATTCGGCGACGAGGCGTATCTCGAAGCAACGGTGAAGCGCATCAAGAAGAATCGCGAATGGCTCACCAGCGCGCTGACCGACATGGGATTCTGGGTGCCGGAATCCAGAGCAAATTTCGTGTTGGCGCACAGAAAACGCGCTCCATTTGCGCGCGATATTTTTCAGGCACTTCGGGAACGCGCGATAATCGTGCGGTATTTCGATGCGCCGCGGTTGCAGGATGCGCTGCGGATCACAGTTGGGTCCGAGGCGGAAATCGAAAAACTCATAGACGCGTTGCGCGAAATCCTAACGCCCTCGAGCGGCAATGGCTCCGTGTTAGACTAAAATGAATCGGTCAGTCAGGCCTATGGTTCTCCGGAAGGCTGCGAAGTACGGAGAGAGTAAGAGATGCCCCATCGAATCATGCTAGCTGCCGCGTTCGCGGTTCTGATCCATTCGGTCGCTTTTGGCGCGGAGCTAAACTGGGAGGTCAAGGAGGTTGCCCCGGGAGGCCGGATCGACGCCGTGGCCTACCTGGGTGAGGGTGTCGTGATTGCGGCATCGCGCAATCCAAAGCCGGGCCATGTTTTTCGCAGCGCGGATGTTGGACGAACCTGGACGGATGGTGGCAATTTGCTGGGAGACGATCCGATCGCCTCAAGCATATCCTGCCTCGCCTCGGGGGGCAGGGGCATCGCGTATTTCCTTACGGGCGACGGGCAGGTCTGGAAATCGGAGGATTGGGGCGCGAATTGGAATAGTTTTGGCCAGGTCACTCGGAACCCACGCCACCTTCAGTTTCTACACAGCTACGGCATCGCCGTACTACCTTCGGGCACGGTGCTGGTTAGCGACACCAATCCTACCGGCGGCCATATCTTTCGCTCGGAGAACGGCGGCAAGGATTGGCAGGATATCGGTATCGCGTCGCCTATGGCCCTATACCGGTTCGAGACGACGCCGGATGGCGTGCTCGTGAACGGATGGGCTGGTCATGTCTACAAGAGCATCGACGACGGCCGTTCCTGGACGGACAAAGGTCGGCTCTCGGAATCGGCTTTGTACGCGACCACTTATCTGGAGAACGGCGTGGCGCTGCAAGGCGCCGAAGACGGCAGACTCTACCGGAGCGTCGATCATGGCGAGACTTGGGCCGAATCCGTCAGGTTAGACGGTGCTGCCGACGATTTCGCTTATATGGGGGGCGGGGTCGTTCTTTACAGCACCTACACCAGCGTGTTAAACCTCTATCTGTCTCGAGATCACGGGAAGACTTGGAAAACTATGGGCCCCGTGCCCACCGGTGCCCCGGAAGATGTGTTGGATCACTTCGTCCCCGTGACCTTCGAGGGCAAGACGTATGTCGTCGGCGGAAGCAAGAAGGGGTATCTGTTGCGCGTTTCGTTGCGTGAGCCGGGCGAGTAGTCGGTTCTCTACATTTGGAGTTTAGAGACATGCACCGTAAGTCCTTCAAGAAAGTTTCCCTTTGCTCACTCCTGGCGCTTGCCGCGCTCGGAATCGCGGGTTGCGTGACGCCCGGCGAGGGACCACAGCCGAATCGCATCTCGACTGAACAAGAAATTGAGTTTGGGAACCAGATGGCGGCGGAAATTGAGAAGGAAGACAAGGCGCTCGCGAACCCGGCAATCCAGAAGTACATCAGCGACATGGGTCAGCGACTTGCGAAGCAGGCAGCGCGGCAGGACGTGCCGTACGCGTTCACGGTGATCGACAATCCGGAAGTGGTCAATGCGTTCGCGATTCCCGGCGGACGGATGTATATCTACACCGGTCTTATGAGGATGTGCGAAAACGAGGCCCAGCTTGCTTCGGTAATGGCGCACGAGATTGCGCACGTTGCGGCGCATCACCACGGCGAAACGATCACGCGCCAGATGAACGCGGAATTGATTCAAAGCATTTTGCTGGGTAACAGCAACTCCGAGTTGATACGTATTGGGGCGCAAATTGCGGGCGCGTCGCGCGCGAGTTGGTTCAGTCGCGCGCAGGAACGCGAAGCGGACAAGTTGGGTATGGATTATTTGTTTCGCGCGGGGTACAAACCCGAGGCGATGGTGGATTTCATGCAGAAGCTTGCGCAGTATGAGGGTAGCCAGGGCGGGGCCCAGCCGGGTGTCATGAAATTGTTTGCTTCGCACCCGGCAACGACCGAGCGCATTGCCAACCTGAACACGCTCATGCAGCAGTATCCCATCGACTTGCGCAACGCGAATCAGAACTACTTCGACCGGTACAAAGCGAACATACTGGACAAGCTGAAGTAGCCCGGATTTTAACACGCAAATCGGACAACCGATCTGCGATAGCGAATACAGTGGCTCGTGAAGTCTCCAGATGCAGTTCTTGTTTACAAGGCGTGCGCGCAAAAAGTCTTCACCTGTGAACCTGTGAACCTGTGGGCTAGGGTACTTTCATCGGCATCTGCGTTTGCGATATCCTGCGGCCATGGCACGCGAACGCCTATCTCCCCTTGACGCTTCCTTTCTGTACCTCGATGGTCCCGTGACGTGCAATCAGGCGGTCGCGTTGAACATCGTCGATGGGGAGATCGATTTTCCGCGGCTGCGCGAGGAGATGCAGCGAAAGCTGCGCGATTACACGCGCCTCCGGCAATGCGTTGTATTCTCGCCGCTCAATCTTTTCCGTCCGACGTGGGAACTAGACCCGCGTTTCGATATCGATAACCATGTGATTTTGCATCGGATCGAAAGCCCTTACAGCGAAGCGATATTTCGGGAGAAGGTCGAGGAAATTTTTCTGCGGAAATTTGACCGGTCGCATCCGCTCTGGGCGGTGCATGTGATTCAGGGTCTCCCCGATGGGCGGTCGGCGCAGCTTACGGTTATTCATCATTCGCTCTCCGATGGCGTTGGGTTTGCGAAGCTCGCGAGTGCTTTCTTTGATATCGAGCCAGCGCCCCGCCTTGATGAATGGAAGCCGGAACATGTGCCTGCATTGCCCTCTGGGTGGCGCAGGCTATGGGACGGCACAGTCGATGCGGTCATGTCTTGGGTTCCTTCGGAGAAATGGCGGTTGCTACAGACCTTGAAAATGTACAGGCAATTTTTTTCGGGGCGAGCACGCGAGGCGCGGGCGCAACTGAAACGATTCCGGAGAGCACCCGCGATCCGATTTCCATTCAATACACCATTATCCGGAACTGCATCGTACACGCAGACCAAGTGCTCGATGGAGGAGATCGCGCGAATCCGCAGCCGACGCGGTGGCACGGTGAATGATGTACTGCTGACCCTGGTCACGTCCGCTGTGGCTCGATATGCGACAAACGCCGGCATACCGGTGGATGAGACCTACCTTCGCATTCTTGTGCCCAGTAACGTGCGGTCCGATGAGAATCGAAATGAGATGGGTAACTTTGTTTCGATGGCGCCCGTCATTGCGCCACTGGGCAGCATGCCGGCGGCTGAACGGCTCGCAAAGATACAGGCGTATACCGCGGAGATGAAGGCTTGCGGCCTTGCGCAGCTCACGAGCATGACGATTGGGTTGTCGCAGTCTGTGTTGCCACCGGCACTTTCGAAGCACTTGCACGGTTTGTTTGTGTCCCGCTGGATGCAGCGTGTTACCAACAAGCCGACGACACCGCCACCGTTCAACATCGTCGTTACAAACGTTCCCGGTGCGCCGGTGAGTACCTTTGTGGCGGGGAAGCGAATCACCGATGTGAGCGTGCTGGTGCCGCTCTTGCCGTCGATAGGGCTGGTGTGCGGCGCGCTTTCGCATGACGGCATGCTGTACGTCACCTTTACCGCCGACCGGGCGCTGCTTCCGGATGTGGAGCTGTTGTCGGGCTATGTTGATGAGACGATCGCGGAGTTGCTGAACATAGGGAACTAGTGATCCTGGCTTGAATAACGAAACCGGCGCCGCACCTTGAAGTGCGGCGCCGGTTTTTAGCTGCAGGTAGACAGCTTGGTTACTTTTTGGCTTTCTTTTTCCCCTTGGACTTGGCCGTTTTCTTCTTGGCGGCTTTGCCATTGGACTTCGCCTTTTTCGTGTCGCGGGGCGACTCGATTGCGGCCTGGGCAGCGGCGAACCTGGCGATGGGTACGCGGAAGGGGCTGCAGCTTACGTAGTTCATGCCAACGCGGTGGCAGAATTTTACGGAGCTCGCTTCGCCGCCGTGTTCACCGCAGATGCCAACTTTCAACGCGGGACGCGTGGAGCGGCCATTCTTGATGCCGAGATCGATGAGCTGGCCGATACCTTCCTGATCGATGGCCTGGAAGGGATCTTGTGGCAGGATTCCGTTTTCGAGGTAGTAGGGGAGGAATCCGCCGATGTCGTCGCGGGAGAAGCCAAAGC
>CALEZK010000019.1 GCA_937928585.1 uncultured bacterium
CGCGCGCGCGATCTTGGAATCGCGCCGATTGTCCAGTTCCCCGGTTTCCGCAACGATATCGCCGCTTGCATGCAGGCATTCGACGTTGGCGTGCAACCCTCAATCGATTGCGAGGCATCCTCGTTTAGCGTGATGGAGCAGATGGCAACGGGTAAACCCATCATCACTTCCGATCATGGCGGCACCAAAGAAATCGTGCGAGACGGCGCGGACGGGTTTGTAGTGCCGCAAGGTACCGTGGAGCCTCTCGCCATGGCGATGCGCCGATTGCTGGTTGATGCATCGCTTCGCGACAGCATGGGAGCATCCGCGCGCCGGCGCGTCGCGGAGTCCTTTACCCTGACTTTATTGGCGCAACGCACCGTCGAAGCGTATCGCGCTGCCCTGGCGTTGCACAGCCGCGACCATCGGCACATCGCGTGAACCTCCTTCACATTGACGAACAAACCGGCTGGCGCGGGGGAGAGCAACAAGCCAGCAATCTGATTCGCGGCCTCGCCGCGCGGGGTCACCGTTGCCTTATAGCGGGCCGCGCCGACAGCCCATTTCTCACGCGCGATCACGGCGTTCGCGATCTCGTAAAGATTGCGGTCCCCTGTCGCGGCGAGTTGGACTTGTTCACTGCGTTCGCGCTCGCGCGCGCCGTGCGCGATCACGATATCGATATCCTGCATGCGCACAGCAGCCATGCGCTCACCTACGCAGTACTAGCAAAAAAAATCGCCGGCCGCGGATATGTCGTTGCGTCACGACGCGTGGATTTCCCGCCCAACGCAAACGTTTTCAGCAAATGGAAATACAATCAACCGGATCGAATCATAGCAATCTCCGATTGCATCGCTGGCGTGATGCGAGAATTCGGCGTGCGCGAGAATAGCTTGCGCACGGTGCATAGCGGCATCGATCCCGCTAGATTCGACGTTGCGCCGATCACGCGCGCTGCATTGGGTATTCCGGAAGATGCCCCGCTCGCCGGAAACGTCGCTGCATTGGTAGGGCATAAAGATCAGGCGACGCTGGTTGCGGCGGTTCCAGTCGTTTTGAACAAGCTGCCAGATTTCCGACTCGTGATAGCAGGGGAGGGGTCCTTACGCCAATCGCTGGAAGCACAAATTGCATCGCTCGGAATTGGTCATGCGGTGAAACTGCTGGGCCAGCGTGACGATGTGCCCGCGATTATGCGCGCGTTGGACCTTTTCGTTATTTCCAGCAGGGAGGAAGGGCTTGGTACTTCCGTGCTGGACGCGTTTGCATGCGAGGTGCCCGTCGTGGCGACGAACGCCGGCGGCATTCCGGAGATGGTGAAGGACGGACAGACCGGTCTAGTGGTCCCAGTTGGTGATGCTGCCGCGCTCGCCGCTGCGATTGTGCGCGGACTGGAAGACCAGACGCTCCGCGCATCAATAGCGTCGCAGGCCGCCAAGCTTCTCATGGAAGGTTTTACTACCGAGAAAATGGTCGAAGGCAACGAGGCCGTTTATCGCGAACTCATCCGCTAGCTGCCCGATATCCCAGAAGGCGAACGATTCGCCTTGGCAAATTGCTATCCGGTACCATGCCGGTTCGCCCCGATGTACTCCTGCAACAAAGGATCCTTCGCATGTCGCAGTTTCGCGTTTTGTTTGCCTGTTGCGCGGCCGCCATCTGTGCCGCGTCCGCACCCGCACAAACCACACCGGCGTATGCGCCCAACATCGCGCCCGCATCCAGTGAAGCCGAGCGGACGATTCCCGCGTTTCGTCCTGCCGACGGGTTTCAGATCGAGGTGTTCGCCGCGGAACCGATGCTCGCCAATCCGGTCGCCTTTTATATTGATCATCAAGGACGCTTCTACGTCGCAGAGACTTTCCGGCACCACAAAGGCGTGAGCGATATGCGCGGCCATCGCGAGTGGCTGGTGGATGACCTTGCGGCGCGCACACTGGAAGACCGACTCATCGCGATGAAGAAGAACTTGGGAATGGACTTTCCAGGTTACTCGATCGAACACGACCGTGTCCGATATATCGTGGACGAGGACGGCGACGGCAAAGCCGATCGCGCGGAAGTTTTCGCGGACGGTTTTCAGGACGCCCTTGCGGGAATTGGGGCGGGTGTACTCGTAGATCGCGGCAATGTGTACTACACGTGCATTCCCGAACTCTGGAAACTACGCGATGACGATGGCGATGGCAAGAGCGATTCCCGCGAAGTGCTGAGTTCCGGGTATGGCGTGCATATCGGATTTCTCGGCCACGACCTTCATGGGTTGCGCAAGGGGCCGGACGGCCGACTCTATTTTTCGATTGGTGATCGCGGTGTCAGCATCAAGACGTTTGATGGCCGCGTCATCGATGACCCCGATACGGGCGCCGTGTTTCGCTGCTTTCCGGATGGTACCGGCCTCGAAATAATCCATCGCGGCCTGCGCAATCCGCAGGAACTCGCTTTTGACGATCACGGCAACCTGTTCACCGGAGACAACAATTCTGACGGCGGCGATCAGGCGCGTTGGGTGTGGATTGTTGCGGGTGGCGATAGTGGCTGGCGCATCGGCTATCAATGGATCACGCAACCCAACTCACGCGGTCCCTGGAACGCGGAGAAGATGTGGCAGCCTTATCACGAGGGCCAACCGGCGCATATTGTTCCGGCGCTTGCGAATATCGGCGCGGGCCCATCCGGCCTTGCATACTATCCCGGCACGGGCATGCCGGATCAGTATCGCAACACGTTCTTCATGTGCGATTTTCGCGGCGACGCGGGCATCAGTCTAATTCACGCAATCAAACTTGCCCAGAAAGGCGCGGCGTTTGAAGTCGCCGAGCGCACCGATTTTCTCAAAGGGATGCTGGTTACCGATTGCGATTTCGGCATGCACAGCGGCATTTACGCCAGCGATTGGACCCAGGGCTGGGACCAGCCGATGAAAGGGCGAATCTACAGAGTTTTTGAGAACGACGATGCCGCCGATGGCGCGATGGCGGAGACGCGCAAGTTGCTTGGCGAAGGCATGACGCAACGGAGCGACAGCAATCTCGCGCAATTGCTTTCGCACGCAGATCAACGCGTGCGCTTTGAGGCGCAGTGGGCGCTTGCCGACCGCGGTGACGCGGGGCGCGCCGTGTTGCTCAGTGCCGCCGAGCGCGGTACGAGCTTGCTGGCGCGGCTTCACGGCATATGGGGGCTTTGGCAGATGGGTTTGAAAGGCGCTTCGCCGAACGAGCTCATCGCCTTGCTCGATGACGCCGATGCGGAAGTGCGCGCGCAGTCCGCCCAAGTGCTCGGCGACCTTAGAATTGCCGTTGCGCTGCCTTCGTTGACAAGCAACCTTAACGCGCAAACACCGCGCACAAAGTTTTTCTTTGCGCAAGCGCTTGCGCGCATGCCGAAAGACACTACTGGTGCCGCGCAGACTGCGCTGTTGCAATTGCTCAGAGAGAATGCCAATACGGACGCTTATTTGCGGCACGCGGCGATCATGGGGCTGACAGGCCAGGCATCGCCGGAAGATTTGGCTGGTTTTGCAAAAGAAAGCTCCCCCGCGGTGCGACTGGGTGCCGTTCTCGCGCTTCGCCGCATGATGCGACCTGAGATCAGCGTGTATCTGGGCGACGCCGATCCGTTCATTCGCACAGAAGCCGCGCGCGCGATACACGACGAAGGCATACCGGGTGCGATGGAACAATTAGCCGCGATGGAGCCGTATGCGGCAGGTGCGGAGAACGAATCCTTTGCGCGTCGCGTGTTGAACGCGCGTTTTCGCGTAGGTGGTCCGGAAAGTGCAACAGCGCTTGCGGCGTTCGCGGCCAGCGACGCCAAACCGTCGCTGCGCGCCGAAGCGACGGGGCATCTGGCATTCTGGGCCGAACCGCCCGCGCTGGATCGCGTTACCGGCGCATGGCGCCCGATGCAACCCGGCGATCCGTCCGTTGCGAAGGCGGCCTTGCTGCCTTCGATTGCAAAACTTGTGTTGGATGCAAATGCCTCCGCCGCCGAGGCAGCATGCGATGCAGCAGGCGCGCTCAGTCTTGCGGAAGCCCATGACGCGCTTCTTGCGGTGAACGATGATAAGAGCAAGCCCGCGGAACTGCGTGTGGCGGCGTTGCGCGCACTTGGCAAACTGGAATCGCCAAAACTCCGCGACGCCATCGGTGTTGCACAGGCATCCGGGCTGCCGCTGCTCCGCTCCGAAGCTGTAACGCAATTGAGCGTAATCGATCCTGCCGCGGCAATCGTCGTCTTGCGGGAAACGATTGGTTCCGGCGAGACCAGCGAGAAGCAATCCGCGCTTGCCTTGCTCGGAAGCATGAAACACCCCAATGCTGAAGCCACCATTGCGACCTGGATGGACACACTCATCACTGGAAAGGCCGCGCCGGAAATTCAGCTCGACATCATTGAAGCCGCGCGCGCAGTGAAGTCCGATGCGCTCCGGGCGAAGCTTGAAGCATACGAAGCGACGTTACCCTCGGACGATCCATTCGCGAAGTTCAAGCCGGCGCTGCTCGGCGGCGATTCCATGCGTGGGTCAAAGGTCTTTTTTGATGAAGCCGCCGTTTCCTGTCAACGCTGCCACATCCTCGGCGGACGCGGCGGTGGAGAAGTGGGGCCGGAGCTGTCACGCGTTGCGACCAAGTTTGATAGAGAGTACCTGCTTGCCGCGATAGTCGATCCGAATCGGCACATCGCCGAGGGATTCGAGAATGTCAATCTCGGGCTGAAAGATGGCCGTTCGGTGACCGGAAGACTGATCTCCGAGTCCGATACGGAATTAATCGTCGAAGTTAATGCACTTGAAGAAGATCCGTTTGCCGATCCGGATGCCGCACTTCCGCACAGCACCGTGGACGTTACGGCGGAAGGGGCCGCGCCAGGCACGCGCGCACCGTTGCCGCGCGTAATCGTTGCGAAGGAGCTGATCGAATCGCGGACAAAGGGGTTGTCGTCCATGCCGGCCGGTTTTGGCGACATTCTGAAGCCGAAGCAATTGCGCGATTTGGTGGCGTTTCTGGCAGCACAAAAATAGGAACCCTCGACGGAACCATGAATTTATATCGTTACGCTTGTCTTAGAAACTTTCTTGCCGGGGCGATTGCGCTAAGCCTCACGCTTGGGTTTGGGTCCTGCGCGGAAGATAAGGGCGAGGCGCCACCGCCGGTTCCGGAAACGGTGACCGACGCGACGCCTGTGGCGGAAACTCCTGTTCCATCGCAGGCCGAGGCGCCCGCGGAAGTCGCTGAGGAAGCAGTTGCTCCCGCCCCGGCACCGGCCGGGCCTATTGAAGGTCCCCGCGTCGTGATCTTGGGGTTCGACGGTGTCGAGCCGGGGCTTGTCGAGGAGATGATAGCGAAAGGTGAACTTCCCAATCTTGCAAAGTTAAAGCAGGAGGGGACATTCGCCCCGTTGCAGACAACGGTACCGCCATTGTCGCCGGTGGCTTGGGCGTCCTTTGCGACTTCGAAGAATCCAGCTGTGCACGGCGTGTTCGACTTTCTGGGTCGTGACGCAGCGAAATACCGCGCCTCAACTGGCGAAGGCCGGCTCGAACAACCCAAACTCGGCGGCGACGGTTCAGTGCTCACGCCCGCGCAGTACGTCTCAAACCGAAAAGGCGACGCGTTCTGGCTCACGGCCGACGCTGCCGGCAAACGCACCAAAGTGCTTCGCGTGCCGTTTGCATTTCCAGTTGACGCGCTGAAGAACGGCGCCATGCTTGGCGGTGAAGGCGTGCCCGACATTCGCGGCACGGCAAGCACGTCGCTTTGGATGTCCGATACAGTTACCGAAGAGCAACTGCGCGATACGCCGCCCGGCGGCTACTACATCAAGCTCGCGTTCACCGACGACAAGGCCACGCCACGCATCCCAACCGCGCGCGATCCGCGCCCCGGGAGACCCAGTTCGGTTCAGGTCCCGATTACGATTGCCGTCGATCGCGAGAAGAAGACAGTCACCATGGAGCTCCCTTCCGGCCCAGTTACGGTCGAGCAGGGCAAATGGTCAGATTGGATTGAATGGACGTTCGTGGTCACGCCGACCTACAACGTTCAAGCAATAAGCCGATTCCACGTGATCGAGGCGGGCGAGCACGTCCGGATTTACATGACCTGCATGCAAATGCACCCGCGCGCGCCCTTGGTGCCGATTAGCACGCCGGGTTCCTACAGCGCCGAGCTGGCAGACCGTTATGGTTTGTATGAGACGATCGGGTGGTCCCACGACACCAATGCGCTGCGCCGCGACGCATTGCCCGAAGACGTATTCCTGGCCGACGCGCGCGCTGAGTCCGATTGGGTGGAACATTTAGCATTGGATGAACTGGATCGGCGCGACGCGCACCTGTTCATCGCATGCTGGACCGAGACCGACCGCGTGTCGCACACGTTTTGGCGCTACCGCGATCCGAAGCATCCTTTATACACCGCGGAAGGCGCGGCGAAGTACGGGCGCGTGGTGGAAGACACCTATAAACGCATGGACGAAACGGTCGGAAAAGTGGTTGCGAAACTTGCCCCGGACGATTTTTTGATGATCCTCTCCGACCACGGTTTTCATAGTTTCCGTACAGGGTTTAGTCTGACAACCTGGCTTGTGCGAAATGGCTATCTTGCCGTGGAAGGCCAAACCGACCCCGCGACCGCAGCGAATGAAAAGGGCGATTACCTCAGTGGTTACGATTGGTCTCGCACGAAGGCGTACGCCATCGGAGTCGGCGGCATCTACCTAAACTTGAAAGGACGAGAAGGGAACGGAATTGTTTCACCAGAAGAATCGGTCGCGCTTGTTCAGGAGATCCGCGACAAGCTGTTGCAGGTTGTGAATCCCGATACGGGAGAGAAGGTTTTTGCGGAAGTCTATATTGTTGACGACGTGGCGCAGGGCGCGGCAGCAAATGCGCCGGATATTCAGCTCGGGTACGCAGAGGGATACCAGACGTCGAAGCCCTCGGCCAGAGGCGCTGCGCCCGCCGAGTTGTTCCTGCCCAACGAAGATAAATGGAGCGGCGACCATGCCGCGTCCGCTGCAAATGTGACCAGGGGAATCTTCTTTTCGAACAAGCCCCTTGCCGGGGCAGTGGATCCATCGATTCTCGATCTTGCGCCGACGACGCTGGAATTCCTGAATGTAGAGATTCCGAATGGCTATCAGGGCCGGTCGCTCTTGAAGTAGCCCCGAATTCCGCGAATCTTGCGCGCTCGGTTGCTATAATCCCGCATCCCATGTCACATCAGTGGAAAAAACTCGCCGACATCTCCGATGCCAGCATCACGCCCATGCTTCGCCAATACATCGAGGCGAAAGCCGAAAGCGGCGATTCGCTTCTGTTTTTTCGGATGGGCGATTTCTACGAGATGTTTTTTGAAGACGCCGTAGAAGCCGCGGAACTTCTCGGGATTGCGCTCACCTCGCGCGACGCGGTGAACAAAGATGACCGCATCCCCATGGCTGGCGTGCCCGTGCGCGCGGTGGAGGCCTACCTTGCCAAGGCAATCAAGGCGGGCCGACGCGTCACCATCTGCGAGCAGGTGGAAGACCCGAAAGAGGCAAAAGGGGTGGTCAAACGTGCGATAACGCGAACCATCACCCCCGGCACCGTGCTGGAACCCAATCTTCTGGAAGAAGGCACAAACAATTATCTCGGCGCGGTGTGGGTCCGCGGCGAACGAGCCGGGCTCTCGTTGGTGGATATTACTACGGGCGAGTTTATCGCCGCGCAGATTGACGGTGATGTCGAGCGCGTCCTGATTGACGAGTTGACCCGCATGTCACCTGTGGAACTGTTGATTCCTGTCAGCCTCAATGGTGGGTTGCTCGATCACCTTCGCAATCGCTTTGCGCACGTTTCCATTTCACAACGATTGGACGACGAGTTTGATCCGTTGGATGCGAAATCGGCGCTGCTCGATCATTTTGGCCTGGCGACCTTGAAGGGCGTCGGCTTGGAAGACGCACCCGAAGCGACCGCGTGCGCGGGTGCCGTGCTAGCCTATGTGCGTTCGACGCAGCGTGACACGACGCCCATGCTGCGGATGCCGCGGCGCTACAGTCCTTCTCAGTTCGTTGTGCTCGATGGCAACACCCAGCGCAACCTCGAACTTGTGGAGTCCATGATGGACAAGCGCGGTCGCGGCACCCTGCTGTCCGTGCTTGATCGCACAACGACGAGCATGGGCGGTCGCAAGTTGCGCCAATGGCTGTTGCATCCGCTGCTTGATGTCGATGCGATTCGCGCGCGACTCGACGCGGTGGAAGAGCTGCACGGCAACGCGGAGCTGCGGCTGAACCTGCGCGAGATACTGCGCGGTATCGCCGACCTTGAACGGCTCACGGGCCGCATCACGTCGCGTTCCGGCAATGCGCGTGATGTGAAAGCGCTTGGCACGTCCTTATTGAACGTGCCAATCTTGCGCGCGGCATTGGATGCGTGCGTTGCGCCCCGCATCGCCGATCTGCGCGATACCGTTGACGAATTAAACGACGTCACCGCGTGGATATCCGCAGCTATTGTTGATGAGCCGCCGCTGGCCGTGATGGAAGGTGGGATCATCCGCGACGGGTTTGACGCGGAACTGGATAGGCTTCGCGAGCTGGTGCGCGGCGGGCGCGACTGGATTGCCGCGCTGCAACGCGCGGAATCGGAGCGCACCAAAATCCCGAATCTTAAAGTTGGATACAACAAGGTTTTCGGGTACTACATCGAGATAACACGATCCTACGCGCATCTCGTGCCGGAAGACTACGAACGCAAGCAGACACTCGTGAACGCCGAACGCTACATCACGCCGCTGCTGAAATCCCGCGAGGAAGAAATTGTAAGCGCCGACGAGCGCATGAAACAGATCGAATACGAACTCTTCGTGGCTGTGCGCGACCGCGTCGCGAATGAAGCGCGCCGTGTTCAGGAAACGGCCGAGCGCGTTGCCGAGATCGATGTATTGCTCTCGCTGGCAGAAACGGCCGCAACGAAGAATTACTGCAAGCCCCAGATCGACGACAGTGACGAGATACGCATCCGCGACGGGCGCCATCCGGTCGTGGAAGATTTGATGACGCGCAACGATTTCGTCGCGAATGACACGGCGCTGGAGGCCAGCGGTTCCCGCATGCAGATCGTGACGGGGCCGAACATGGCGGGCAAATCGACCTATCTTCGCCAGGTTGCGCTGATCACGCTCATGGCGCAAACCGGCAGTTACGTGCCCGCAGCGGAGGCGCGCATCGGCGTCGTCGACCGTATCTTCACGCGCGTCGGTGCATCCGACAATCTTGTGCGCGGTGAAAGTACGTTTATGGTCGAGATGATCGAGACCGCGAACATCCTGAACAGCGCGACCAGCAGAAGCCTGCTGGTATTGGACGAGATTGGTCGCGGCACCAGCACCTTTGACGGAATCAGCATCGCATGGTCGGTGGCCGAGCACATTCACGACCATGTGTGTGCGAAGACCCTCTTTGCCACGCACTACCACGAACTCACGGAACTCGCGAACAAATTGGAGCATGCGAAAAACGTAAACGTCGCGGTGCGCGAGTGGGGGGGGAAGGTTGTCTTTCTCTATCGCATCGTCGACGGCGGCGCGGATCACAGCTACGGCATCCAGGTCGCGAAACTTGCGGGACTGCCGAAGCCCGTCATCGCGCGCGCGAGAGACATCCTCGAATCGTTGGAATCCGGCAACACGGCCTCCTTGGGATTGCCGCAACAGATGTACCTCTTCGGCGGAGCTACACCAGAACCAAGCCGCGTGGAAAAGGAACTCGAAGCCATCAATCCCGATGACCTCTCCCCACGGGAAGCCCACGAACTGGTGTGCCATTTGAAGCACTTACTTTCAAAGTCACCTTCCTCGAACACTTGATGGAGTTGTTGGGTTTGTATACACAACGTAAAGCGAAGGAGACTGCCACTTGATCTGGCAGTCTCCCTTCTTCTCAATTCCATTGTAGAAACGTGAGTAACTATTCCAAGCGCATGATGGACTGAGCGCCAAGCTCCTTCAAGTTGACGTTTGCTTCGAAAACTTCCTTAATAGGTTCTTCTCGCAGCAACAAGACATTTTGCAAGTCTCTATTCGCCGCCATCATCGCACCGAGAGCATCCAGCCGGACAAACGTTTTGCCAGTATTCTTAACATTGTCCAACTTGTCGCCTGGGTCTTCGTCTTTGATTGTTACCCCTCCAAGAAATAGCCATCGTTCCAGATCGTCGACCGTCGGCAGTTGACCTGTCGTTGTCAGGAAGTATTGCTGCAGTAGGAGAATAACTCCGGCGGTAACCGGAGTGGCTTGGCTTGTGCCATGTTGAATTGACTGACCGATGTCGGTGTTGATTCCGGATGAAGTTACTGGCGCGCCTGGTGCGAAAATGTCAGTACGGCAAGCGCGTTCTGGTGTGGAGCCATGCAGCCTTTGAGAGAAAGGGGTTATCTGATCAGGATTTGTCGTGAAAGCAATTGCGCCAGAGTTTGGATATTGGAATCCCTGGCCTGCGGAATCATAGACTGCACCCGCGCTTACTGTTTCCCGAAATACTGCCGGCACGCTCATGCCTTCTTTGCTTTGGTGGCGGGCAAAATCGTTGCCCGCCGCAGCGACCACCGCGATATTCTTTGTCCGTAGTTCTGCAATCACATTTTTCAACGCGGCGAGATCTGGAAAATCATCATTCCGGTAATTCCCTGAATCACCGAGAGACATGTTTACTACGGTTATGTTGTATTGCTCGTTGTTGTCGCGGACCCACTTCAGGGCATCTTCGATCGCTTGATAACTGCCTGGTCCGTTGTTCGGCAGTACTTTGAGAGGTATGATGTTCGCCTTTGGAGCGATACCAATGTGCCTGTCGTTGGCCACGATAATGCCACCCACGTTTGTGCCGTGACCGTTACCGTCGCTTGCATCATCTGGGTTGCCTCCATTGTCCGAGGTAAAATTCTTCTGGGCGAGTACCTTGCCTGCGAAGTCGGTGTGAGTCGTGCGAAGCCCGGTGTCTAGAACCGCGACTGTCAATCCAGATCCATCCACCTCGAACCGCATTCTCGCCAAGTCAGCCTGGATCAATCTCGTCGTTTCAGCAAGAGCTGCGCCTAACTGGGGTCTGTCAAACTGCTTCGGCGGGTCTACTGGTGTGATTTGTTGAGCTTCGGATTTCGGGGAAATGAGTATGCTTGGAAACAGCAACGCAAGAGACAAAAGGGCCCTGATTGCAATTGTGAAAGGTGGCATCTCTTTCCGATTTCCATGAAAGTGCATTGTTCTTCTCCTCTCCGAATAGGTAGTTGAATGCCAATATCTATAGAACTAGGGAGCTAGAGTAGCAGATATAGAACAAAATTACAAGACTCAGGGCAAAGAAACGTAATAGTCGGGTGCAAGCATCGGAACGGAGCGTTCGCGTTAATCAACCCTAATGGAACCGAAACAAAGCGGACCTATACTGGTAAAGCTATCGGGCATTTTCGCCGATAGGTACGTTGGCAGTGTTCGTGAAAAGCAGGTATAATAAAAGTGTGAATGCGCCCAGCATGCCCGGGGCGTTCACGGGCAGTAACGCAGATGGAGCTGACCTGACTTGAGCGATAAACAGTTGCGAGAAGAGTTGGCGAACAGCATTACGCACGGCATAGGCTTCGTGCTCAGCGTTGTTGGGTTGGTGGTGCTCGTCGTTTCGGCGTCGCACCAGGGCGACCCCTACATGGTCGTCAGTTTTTCCGTGTATGGCGCCAGCCTGGTGACGCTGTATCTCGCCTCCACCTTCTATCACAGCTTTCACCAGCCCCGGATTAAGCATTTTCTGCGCATATTCGACCATTGCGCGATATACCTGCTCATTGCCGGCACCTACACGCCGTTTACCCTGTTGAACCTTCGTGGACCGGTAGGCTGGTCCCTGTTTGGAACAATTTGGGCGCTCGCCGTTATTGGAATCATTCTCAAATGGTGGCACGTAGCCCGCTTTCCGATACTGACGCCGCTCATCTATGTCGCCATGGGTTGGCTTGGCGCGATTGCTATCAAGCCATCGTTGGAAGCAATCCCGCCGCAGGGCATTCAATTGCTCGCCGCCGGCGGCATCACCTATACCGTCGGTGTCATTTTCTACGCGCTCGAAAAACTCCCGTACAACCATGCCATCTGGCACATGTTTGTTCTCAGCGCGAGCGCAATGCACTTCTTCGCCATCCTTTTTTACGCCATGTAATCGCCGCGCTATACTGGCGGCATGCAATCACCAACCCGTCGAGCATTTTTGAAATCGGCTGCGGCAGCGTTCGCCCCCTGCACCGCAACCGCCGCTCCGCGACGACCGCCAAACATTCTGTTCATTTGCACAGACGACCAGGCCCCCTGGGCCTTGCGTCACGGCGGCAACGCCGCGGCGCACACCCCAAACATCGACGCGCTTTGCGCAACAGGCACGTACTTTCCGAATATGTTCGTGACCACGCCCGTATGTTCGCCCTCCCGCGCGAGCACGATGACCAGCCGCTACGGCTCCGAGGTAGGCATCACGGATTGGATCGACCCGCGCAAAGAACCCGAGTTGGGCCTCGCCGAAACCTTCACGACATGGCCCTCGCTGCTTGCGGACGCGGGGTACCAAACCGCGCTGATCGGCAAATGGCATCTCGGCACGCAGGACGCCTTTCATCCCACCAAACGGGGATTCCAGCACTTCACCGGATTTCGCGCTGGCGGCACAAAGCCGGTTGACCCCGAGTTGGAAGTGAACGGCGAGCTAAAGGTCCACACGGGCGTTACCGACGAGATTCTGAATCAATACGCAATCGACCAACTGAATGCGTTCGACACGTCAAAGCCGTTCCTGCTCAACGTCCACTATCGCTGGCCGCATTCTCCGTGGCAGCCCCTGCCAGAAGAAGATTGGGCCTTGTACAAAGACGCCAATCCGCCGATACCAAACCCGGAATTCCCGAACCTCGACGTTGAGCGCGCCACGAAAATGATGAAGGAATACCTCGCCGCATGCGCTGGCGTTGATCGTCTCGTGGGCGATTTGCTCCGCGCGCTCGATGAAACCGGTCGCGCGGATGACACCATCGTAATTTTTACCAGCGACAACGGCTACAACATGGGGCATAACGGCATGTGGCACAAAGGCAACGGTCACCTGCTGACCCGCGACGTAGCCGGTATCCCCGGAAACGACCCCCGCGTCGCGCGGCCAAACCTATATGACAACTCGTTGCGCGTGCCAACGGCGATTCGCTGGCCCGGTGTTTCCGTGCCGGGGTCACGCGTGGACGAAACGATATCGATCCTTGACTGGCTTCCAACCATACTGTCGATGGCTAATATCGACATGCCCCGCGGACTGGTCCACCGCGGGCGCGATTTCACCCCGCTCTTTCGCGGCAAGGGCCGCCGCTGGAACAACGACCTCTACGCCGAGTACAGCCAGCACCACTACACCGTCGCCGCCTTGCGCATGTATCGCACGCCGGAGTGGAAACTCATCCGCGACTTCGCCCGCGACGGAAAAGACGAACTGTACGACCTCGTTAACGACCCCGCCGAGGGCCGAAACCTGATCGACGACCCCGTCGCGCAGGCCATCCGCAAACAACTGGACGCAAAACTCCTCGCACGAATGAAAACCCTGACCGGAGCCCGTTCTTCGCGGGAGGGCGGTCGTCCTCGACCGCTTCCTAAAGACAGTCCAGGGTAGGGTATGCCGTTTGCCCTCTGGTGCCATCCGGCGATGGCCGGGTCCCCGTAATTCGCCAACACTATTCGCAACTGATCGAAACTCTCATTTCGGTTGTCTCGATGCGGACAAGAGAGATCGCGATTGAGATATGCGTGCCGTTCACTTTCCCACCCTCTGTGGTGATATATAGGGTGAAACACAGGCGGTCGAAGGGTGCGAACTAGATGGATGCGGTGCTGCTACAACGCTGGATCGAGCAACGGGATGCGGAAGCATTTCGCAGTCTTGCGATGAAACACCTCCCCATGGTGTATGCCACCAGCCTGCGCATTCTCCGGGATCCGGCCGAGGCGGAGGACGTCGCGCAGGAGTGTTTTGAGGCGCTATCCTGTCTTCGCGATTCGTCTATTTCGTATATCGGCCCGTGGCTGCATCGCGTCGCGACCAACAAGAGCCTGAATACGCTGCGTTCCAGGGCGCGCCGCCTCAAACGCGAGCACGAGCTGTCCCTTCAAGAACATTCAACATCCGGTTCTTCCAACGATGAGATATACGCGCTTGTAGATGAAGCGATCGCGCGTTTGCCCGAAGATCTTCGCCTGCCGCTCATTTCCCACTTTCTGGAGAACGAAACGCACGAGTCTATCGCGGCAAGGCTGGGCGTCACGCGATCGGCGGTTACACACCGAATTGCAAGGGCGATCGAACGCGTTCGGGTCGAGTTGAAAGGGCGCGAGCGAAACCTGACTCCCGCGTTGATATTCGGCGCGCTTGAAACCATTCGCCTTCAACCTGCCGCAATGCCGGGGGCGATTCAACATGTCATAGCGAAGCTGGCTATCGGCGGCGGCATGGCGTCAACGGGGGGGATGGCCACGGTTTCTACAGGGGTCGCATTGAAGGGAGCGCTGCTCATGACAACGATCCAGAAAGCGGGAATTGGCGTGGCCATAGCCATCATCGGCATCGGCGGCATGTACATCGCGCGACAGCAATTCGGTGCGTCGCCAGCGCAAGCGATTTCGGATACGGCCTCGCCGTCGCCGAAGCAGGAGGAATCCCCGGCAACTCAGATTAGCGGGCCACAGCCGATGGAACGCGTCAAGATGCGGCAACTCGCGGCTACACAATCCGATCAAACTTCCGCGCTCACAACGGGAGGCCGCATTTCTGGCGTTGTGGTTGATGTGACCGGCGTTCCCAAAGTAGGCGTGATTGTCCACGCTATATCTCCGGCTCACGACGGAGGTGGATTCAGTTCCGAAACGAGCGCGGCCGGCGAGTTTGAAATTAAGGGATTGCCAAAGGGCAGATTTGGACTTCGACTGCAAATGCCGTTCGAACGGGTCCCGGAGCGAGCGGCGAGGGTGGTTATCGAACTTGGCGAGAACCAACACGTCGATGGCTTGCGAGTATTCGCTGGAGATACCGGGCTTGGCATCTCCGGCAAGGTAACGGACACGCAGGGGAACCCGATAGAGTTGTCTCACGTGCAGATTCTAGGAATCTACAGTGACGGCAACGTCCAAGTAAACGAACTTGGCGAGTATCGTATATCAGGCCTGACGCCAGGCGTCTATTCTGTGGGTGCGGGCGGGCATGAAAAAATGTTTGCAAAACGCGAAGACGTTCCGGCTGGATCGGAAAACATAAATTTTGTGCTTGAAGATGCCGCGACCATTCAGGGTCGTGTTCTCGACGCTGTCTCACGCACCCCGATCAAGGATTTCCGTGTAGTTGCGGTTCACGAGTCGCTGGTAGACAGCGTAAACTATGATCTCCTGGGATTGTTAGGCACGCATCCATTCGTGACTAAAGTTCAAGACGATGGTGGTCAATTTCAGATTTCGCATAATCAAGAGGGGCTGACGACCGTTATTGCACAGGGCGAAGGCAAGCTTGTAGGCACGGCATCCGTGACGGTAGTTGCCGGACAACGGGTGCCGGAAGTTGAGATTCTCCTCGAAAATGGTTTGTCTGTCAGTGGCAAAGTGGTCGGCGCTGATGGCCGTCCAGTGCAAGACGCCAGTGTTTACTATGGCGGCATTCCGCAACCCATCATAGGCAATGTAAAAAACGCAGTGGTCGCAAAGACAGGCCCCGATGGTGCATTTCAGATAGACGGACTGGCCGAGGGAAATCATTATCTTGAAGTGCTTCATAAATTGCACGGTAAGGGCAGGGCGGAATTTGCGATTGACGGCGAAGCACCGCCTGACCTCGAGATCGTGCTTGGTGGATTTGGCAACGTCGTAGGTCGCGTGACGCGCAATGGCGAACCGATCGCTGGGATGTTGGTTAGCGCGGCAGGAAGCATGAACGAGCGCACTGGCGCGGACGGTCGATTCCGCATCGAACAAGTCGAGACAGGTCGCATTTCGGTGCAGCTCAATGGTCTGAATCAACTCATGTTGCCCAACGCACCGGAAGTTATGAGCAAGCGCATCGTCGTTGAAGCGGGAAAGGATGCCGAAGCTGATTTTGACATTCCAATAGGAAGTGGCGTTGTGACAGGGCGAGTAGTCTCGAATGAAACGAAACCGCAGAATATTCATCTGAACGCGACGTACACATCGGACGGGTCAATCCATCGGTATGCCGTCAAAGTCAGCGGAGATGGCACGTACAAGATCGAAAACCTTCCAGAAGGCCCCATTCAACTTAACGCCAGCTACCACGACCAAGAAAGTGGAGAATCCAAGAGTCGATACTTGAACTTCAATATGCCTGACGGCGGAGAGTTGGAATACGACATCCTGTTTGAAGGCGGTTCGGTGGCCACCTTTGATGTCTCAGATTTTATGGGACCCGAAGGCGCGTCTGTTCATCTATATCGTGGGACAATTCAGTTCAACAGGGAAAGTTTTGTAGAACTATATCCGTTTCTTGTATCCAGCGGTCACACTCGTGAACGCGAAACAATCGAGATTCACGGGCTTGAACCGGGAACATATACGGCGGTTCTGAGAAGAAGAGAAGGAATGGGAGAAGAGGAACACCGCCAGCTTCCGCTCGAGATTCGGGAAGGCGCGAATGCAAGCCTGAAGTTCACCCAGTAACGCCTCGCAACAAGCCAGACGCATCCAAACGACAAAGCCAGAACCCGGGTCGTCCAGAGGCTTAGTGCACCTGTTGCGCGGTCACACCACCCGTCGTTGCGGACGGCTCGGCGTGCATCTGACGCACCACCTGTTGGTGACGTTCCAGCGCGAGGTTCAGGAAGTCTTCGGCCTGATTTGCGTCGACCGGGAACGTCGTAACGGTAAATCCATAGCCGCGGATGAAGCGTTCGATATCGGTTTGGAGCCGATCGAGGGCTTTCCGAGCGCCGTCCTCCGGCGTTTCCACCAGAAGAATGGCCAGACCCTGCTTGCTGAGGCTGAACACCTGGTCCGTCGCCCGAAGCTCACCCGTGAGTCGCATGCCCAATTTTGGTACCATCTCATCAACGCCACTTGGGGCGCAAAGGGTTACCAAGGTGGCAGAAGCCGGATAACGGATGGAACGATCAATCTCTTCCCGGACCCGTGCATGGAGGTAGGTTTCCGTGCGAAGGCCGGATGAAGGGTCGCGATAGGCAAGCTTTTCAAGCAAATGGCAACGACGCTCCAGTTCGGTCCGGAGTTGTACTTCTTCCCGGAGCCGTTCCTGTAGCTCGTCAACCACTGACCTGAGCTTTGCGATATCGTCCATTCACCACCCTCCGTTTCCCGCCGGGATGTTAGGCGCAAGTTACATGCCACGGAGTATACGAATGCGGATGATATCACGAAGGTGCTCAAAATGAAAGAGTTATGCAAGGCGCCGTTTTTTCGTGTAGAATACACCCTTGACAGGAGTTGCCGGAAGGTTGTCACGAATGACAACTATTTTCGCATTGCTAGCAACCTTGAGCAACTCGCGAATAGTGCTATCGCACTACGTGTTAGAC
>CALEZK010000020.1 GCA_937928585.1 uncultured bacterium
GAATCGGCCTGGTCCTTGGAAACAGCGAGCAGGATCGGAATCGACCATGGGACGCCCGGCGCGACCTGCATCGTGTTGATAACGCCACGCACCTGTGCTTCGTTCATGAAGCCGGTAAGCGGGCTGAATATGCCTTTCGCGATGCAATCGATATCGAACGCCGCATAGGTATCCACTTTGATTCGGGGAAGGGTCTTCGCCTTCTCCTTGGCCGCTTCGAGTGCGGCACCTGTCAAGAAGCGGTCAATCAGCTTGCCGCCATGAGGGGCCAACGACATAAATCATCTCCAATCGAGTATTTTCGGGTTGCGCGCCCCATAACTCGGCAAGTTCACACCAGACACCATAAGAGGGCGCAGATGGCCCAAAGTATAGTTTTTTCGGGTTCAGCACACAAATCGTTCCTTCTCCGCGGGTGCGGATACAATGGTTTTACATTTGGTAGACGACAATTAGACCAAGTTTGACGCAAATGCGCCCAGACTGACCTGCGTGGAGCGACACCACGTAAGGTAACTCGGGCGTACAGCGTCGCACACTAGATTGCGCCCGCCAAGGAGACAAATGACATGTCGAAAGCAACTATGCGGTTTCCACTCGCGGTCGTAATTGGCCTGATGTTTTCCATCATGGTTCCAGCGCATGCACAGTTGGTGAAGATTGATGCGGCGTTGGGAACGCCGGTGATGTTGGCGGGAGAGCGGGCGACTACGTTTCTTCGCGTGGCGCTGACTGGGGAGGACATTAAGGACGAATCGAAACGTGCGCCGCTTAATGTTTCCATCGTGATTGACAAGTCTGGTTCGATGCAGGGGGAGAAGATGGAGGCGGCGAAGCGCGCCGCGAAGGCGGCAGTAGAGCGGCTTCGGAAGGACGACATTGTTTCCATTATCGCGTATGACACGACGGTGAGCATCGTGCAGCCCGCGATTCAGATTGGCGATGTGAAGACGACCCAGCCAATCCTGGCGGCGATTGATCTGGTGAACGCGGGGGGATCCACAGCGCTTTTCGCTGGCGTGAGCATGGGAGCGGGGGAACTGCGGAAAGACTTGGGGTCGGGCAGGGTTAACCGGCTTGTGCTTTTGTCGGACGGATTGGCAAATATTGGCCCCAGTTCGCCGGGGGAACTGGCGGAGTTGGGCATTTCACTTGGCCGTGAGGGTATCAATGTCACGACTTTGGGGTTGGGTCTGGATTACAACGAAGATTTGATGTCACGGCTAGCATCTTCCAGTGATGGCAACCACATGTTCATCGATAGCGTGAACGACCTTGAACGCGCCTATGCGATGGAGTTTGGCGATGCGATGACGGTCGTCGCGCGGGACGCCAGCGTGATCATTCGGTGTGAGGACGGGGTTCGCCCCGTGCGGTCGCTTGGCCGGGACGCCATCATCAATGGCCAGGCCGCGCGTATCGACATTGGTCAGATTGGCAGTCAGCGCACCAAGTATTGTCTGCTTGAGGTCGAGTTGCCTGCTGGAGCGGATGGTGGTTCGGCAGAGGTTGCCAGCGTTGACGTTTCTTATGTGGAGATGAAGTCGCAGGAGAAAGCGAACCGAAACCAGAGTGTAAAGGTACGGTATTCATCTTCCAAAGACGAAGTCAAGCGCAGCACCAACACGGCGGTGATGGTTGCGGCGGTGCAGCAGATTGCCGCGGACCGCAACGTGCTTGCGATGCGTCTGCGCGACAGCGGAAAGATTGAAGAGGCCCGGCAAGAGTTGTTGTCGAACAGGGCGTATCTCTACGAAAACTTCTCGCGGTATGATGATGAACAGCTTAAGCGAGATGCCGATACGAACGGGTTCGCCGCGGAGAACCTCGATCCCGAACAGTGGAAGTACAACCGCAAACTGCAACAGGAATACCAGGTCGGCATCAAGAAACAAGGCGTGATTCTGGAAAAAGGGCGTTGAGATACCGGCTACTCATACTTTTCGGATTGATCGTGCTCGTGCCTCTGGCCATCCTCGTATGGCTGGGGGTGCGGCTTGATGTTGCCGAACGCGCGACGCGCGCCGACCTTATCGATCGGGTGATTGTCTCCGAGTTGGAAGCGCATTCAGTTGTAGTCTCTTCCGTGGTCTCTCAATGGGAACGGGATTTGTTGGCTGACCTGGAACAGGCGCCGATTGATCCCTCCGCGTTGCGCGAACGTCTGCTGGAATCGACGCGGGTGTCGCAGTATTTCGTTGTCGATGCGCAGCGCATGCTTCGATTTCCGACGTATGATGACAGTATTACGCCGGCGGAAGAGGAGGCACTGCTTCGCACCCGCGATATTTGGTTGAACCGGGAGCTAACCACGCAGTCCGCGCCGGAGCAACAGAACGCGCTGCCATCCAACCGGTTTGCGGGCAAGGGCGGCGTGATGAATATAGCCCCGTCGCAACGCACAAGCGGATGGTACGTCTGGCATTGGGGGGGAGACATTCACCTCATCTACTGGCTGCAACGCGCCGACGGGTTCATTGTTGTAGCAGAGTTAAATCGTCCCAGACTTACCGCTGATATCATCGCCGCGCTGCCGCACACGGATGACGGTGCGGAAGTGCATCAAGTCAACCTCGAACATTGGGCATTGGGCAGTTCGCCTACGTACACCCTGCCCCCAAAGCGACTTGAACTTCGCAATACTCGCGGAGACGCCCTGTATGTGTGGGACAACGACGTTGCGTCAAACGAAGTTCGCGCGTTGGTGTCACTGCCTCTTGGCTATCCGCTCGGAATGTGGTCTCTCGCATACTGCGTCGATCCGCAGGCTTCTATAAATGGTGAAGAGCCTGGATTCTGGTATCGCCTGTCCACCCGTATTGGCGCGCTGGCGTTGGCGCTTGTCGGGATTGCGATCTACTTTTACCGTGAGAGCGCGCGGGAAATGCGTGAGGCTGCGCAACGCGTGTCTTTCGTGAACCAGGTTTCCCACGAACTAAAGACGCCGCTGACGAATATCCGCATGTATGCGGAATTACTTGAACAGAATTTGGACAGCGATGATGAACAATCAAAGCGGCATGTTGGTGTGCTCGTTTCTGAAAGTCAGCGATTGAGCCGGCTCATAGGAAACATACTGACTTTTGGGCGGAAAGAGCGGCAAACGCTGAAGCTCCGGCCCGCGCCGGGATCGGTGGACGCTTGTGTTGCGTCCGTGCTTTCACAATTCAAACCGGCGCTTGAAGCGCGCGGGATTGAAGTGGCATCGCGTTTGGATGCCAATCGTACCGTGATGATCGATGCTGATGCCATTGGTCAGATTGTGGGGAATCTCGTGAGCAACGTGGAGAAATACGCGTCCGCGGGCAAACGGTTGTACGTCGAGAGCAAGCAGGATGGCGATTCCGTTCGCGTGACCGTTTCTGATGAGGGTCCAGGCGTGCCTGAGAAAGATCGCAAGCGCGTGTTCGAACCATTCTACAGGGTGAGCGATAAACTGACCGATGGAGTTGCGGGAACGGGAATTGGATTGACCATCGCAAGAGAGCTTGCGCGCCTGCACGGCGGAGATCTTGCGTTGGTGCCGTCCGAGCACGGCGCGAAGTTTGTCGTTACATTGCATTGTCCACCTGCGGGAGTTGCGACATGAAGGTGTTAATCGCCGAGGACGATGAGAATATACGCAAGGGTCTGGCCGAACTGTTGCAGGGCGAAGGGTACAACGTCGTGCAGGCGCGCGATGGCAAACAGGCGCTGGAACTTTTCCGGGAATACAAGCCGGAGTTTATTTGCCTGGACATCATGATGCCGGGCGTGAATGGATATGATGTTTGCCGTGAGATTCGGAAGATCGATTCTGCCGTACCGGTCGTTTTCATAAGCGCGAAGTCGGAAGAGGTGGACAAAGTAATCGGGCTTGAACTTGGCGCGGACGACTATATTCTGAAACCGTTCGGCGTTCGGGAAGTGCTGGCGCGCATTCGCGCGGTGACACGACGCTGTTTTGCGGCGCGCCCGGCTAGCCCGGAGCACGAATCTTTTCTGATGGCGGACTTGGAAGTCATGCCGGCGCAACTTCGTGCGCGGCGCGGAAACATGGCTATTGATCTCAGTTTGCGCGAGGTGAAGATACTGCGACTGCTTTTTGAGCGCAAAGGAGAAGTGGTCGATCGAGACGCATTCTTTAATGAGTGCTGGGGGCTCGACTACGCGCCAAACAGCCGCACGCTCGATCAGCACATCTCGAAATTGCGCAAGCGTATCGAGGTTGATGTGAAGGAGCCGCGCATTATCCAGACGGTCCACGGTACGGGATATCGATTTGAGGGATAGAAAATGTCCCTGCCCCTCGATCGCGGGGCAGGGACATTTTCTAATTTTTTCTGATCTACTGTTGAGCCAGCTCGATTATTTTCTGCAATATGTCGTTTGGTCCCAAGCCTTGGTGCGGCACCTGTTCCTCGATACCGCCGCAGCCGTCTTTGTGAACGCCGAGGCGCGCATAGCGGGGGTTCAGATCGCGTTCGAGCAGCCAGGTGCCGTAGCGCACGCCGAGACCGGTGTTGATGTTCTGGCCTTCCACCACGAGCACGAAATGCTCCGCGCCCGCGATCTGTATTGCTTCCTCGTCTACGACATTCAGCGTCGATTTGTTGATGAGGCCAACGTCGATGCCCAGGCCTCGCGCCTGCTCGACTGCGTCAAGCGCGCGATACAGCATTTCGCCGTAGGCAACGACGTAACCGCGCGTGCCTTTGCGGATGAAATCATCCTTGCCGGGAACGAATACATATCCGCCTGCCGGGTCGAAGAATTTTTCACCGCGCGCGCGGAGGATGTAGGGAACTTTCGATCGCGTTGTAAAGACGTAGCGCAGCCCGGGATCGTCCCAGATACGTTCGACGATAGCCTTAAGTTGAAGCGCGTCCGCGGCGAAGTATAGGCGGTTCGTGTCCTTTTCGCCGAAGCCGTTGTTTGCGAAGAAGATATTCACGCCGAAATGGCAAGTGTTGTCGGCAATCTCGTCGCAGCCCGCGTGGGAGAAATGGCAGATGACGTTGGATTCGTTCAGCCGCGCCATTGTCGCTTCCGAAACAATCATCTCGAGGAATGCGGAGAAGGTGCTGAAGATACCTTGCTTGCCCTTCTCAAAGCCGAAGCCGGCTGCAGCGGAGAAGTTGCCGCGTTCCTGGACGCCACCGTTAATGCACACTTCCGGGTGCGCTTTGCGTATCGCATTCAACCCAGTCGAACCTTCGAGATCACTATCGACCACCAATACTTTCGCGATGCGGTCCGCTTCGCTCATCTTGTCAAGAATGCCGTTCACAATATTGCCGAACTCGGTCCGGTTGCTCGCCGTTTCGGGAGAGGACCCTGCATAGGTGAACGATTTCTTCTCGACTTTGACGCTGTTCAGATAGTCAACGGCTGCGGTCAATCCGCGCGCCGTGAGGTATTGGATTGCGAAGTCTTTTTTGATCACATCATGGCCGGCATGATTGCCTTCGATCCCCGGCACCCCCGGCGCCATCAACCGGCGATTCACCACCGCGACGGGACCCGCGCTGGTTACGGCCTGTTGCATGCGCGTATACAGTTCCTCGACGTTCTCGCCATCACCGATGCTTACGGAGAGGCCATGGCCTTCGAGCGTCTTGGCGATATCGTAGCCGGGCAGATAGTCCTTGGGGTGCCCGCTAATCGTTACATTGTTGTCGTCGATAACAACTTTTACGTTGATCCTCTGCGCGACGGCAAGGCGCGCGGCCTCGGCATCGTTGCCTTCCATCTGCGAGCCGTCACTGCCAAACATCACGACGACCTTGTCGGGATGCGCCTTCGCTACCCCATTAACGAAGGGCCACATATGGCCAAGGCGACCTGATGAAAACTTTACGCCGAGGTGCGGATCCAATTCCGGATGGCCAAAGAGACCGTGGCCGAATTCGCGGTAGTGATACAGCTTGTCGAACGGCATCTCGCCGTTGAACGCGGACATTGCATACTGAATCGCGACGCGGTGTCCGGCTTCGTCGAAATACGCGGGGTACACATTGCCACCGCGCATGAACGCATCCGCAATCAGCACTTCGGGCACGATACTGTATGCGCCGCCAGTGTGGCCCGCGAACCCCTTGATGCCGGCGATAGCGGTGTAGAAAATAATCGTGTCGCGGACAAGCTGAATGTTCGACTTCAGTTGCGCCAACTGATCCGCGGAGAGTTTCTTCGTCGTAGGGTCAATGGACAACGGTTTATAGGCAGACACGTCGATCGGAAATGTCATGGTCAGAATCCCCTTCGGTCAATGATGTGTGAGCATTGCGCGCACGGGCAGCACACTGTTGCGCGCTAATTGCGCCGAAAGTATAGCATTTGGGGGGCGGCCGTCGCTAACTTCGCAACGAAACGTGGCGAGTGTACAGCAAGCGCATACGCCGGATTCGGAAGAAACGCGGTTTGCAGTGAAAGCGGCGAGAGATTGCCTACATCAAAAACTTCAACGATAAATTCCGCAGAGAATGCCCGCGCAGAAGGGTGAACGGCAGCACCGCTTCAGCATTTGCCGCACATTACCGCAACGCTGGTCGGCCTATACGGCCTTACTCCGTTCCGCCAACGCCGAGGACCAAAGAATAGCATCGGAAACCGAGGCAAATGCTCTCACTCCGGCTGGGAGATGAACCGGGGGCAGGTCAACTGCTCGTTCGCGCCCAGTTCATCGTCGGCGCGCTCCCACAGCACCCCCTCGGGATATACGCACTTTATTCTGTTGGCTAACATTTCATCCATGACTTTACTTCGCCAGCGGCGTCACCGCGTTCCCGTACAGTGGCGATTCTTCTCTCGCGACCACGGTGTCGTAAAGCCCGTAATGCGTTAGGCCTGGGTGGCTATCGATGCCGGTGTATCGAAGCGAAGCGTCTTCGTAACGCCGGAACGCAAAAACGGCCTGATTCATCTGTTCCGTGTTGAATACTTTAAGCCGCACGAGCAGATGAAAATCCTTCACCGTCAAGCCGGTAA
>CALEZK010000021.1 GCA_937928585.1 uncultured bacterium
CGCACAGTGTCTGCGAGTCCATCGTGAACGAATGAAACTCGGGATCCTTGTCCAACAGCGCAAGCAGGTTGTCCATGAAATCGAGCAGCAGGAGACGCGTCTCCTCGAAGGGATACCCCCACTCGCGATCCCAGTGCGAGTTGGAAACGACGTGGATGGTCTTGCGGCCTTTTGACATGGAAAAAATCTCCCCGGAGTTGAAAGGGCATATGTTCGCAAATACGCAGGGGACCGCGCAACGGCGCAATCCAGACTGCTTCAGCTTGCTACCGCTTTGCCCGAGGAAGCTTGCTTCTGGTTTAGGTCCAGGGCTTCCGGGTTGGTTTTGCGCGCCTCGTTTAGAGATGTGTTTTGCAATTGCACTGCAACAATCTACCGTAGCGCAACGTTGCCATTTTCGGGCTACTACTGTGCGGGTGCCAGCAGCAACACTTCGACAGGCTCCTTGCCATCGGTAGTATTTTCCATCTCCAGGCGCACGCGCCCTTTTTCGATTGCGTCGTCGATTGATCGCCGCCATTGCGTGTAATCGTCGTGCTGCGGATCGAGCACGAACCAACCCCGCGCGCCCTGCATCACTTCGCGCACGGATTGCCGCATCGGTTCGTGTGGCACGCCCACATTTGCCTTCGCGGGCGGATAATACACCGCAAGACTGAAGGCATACCCCACGCCCCGGGTGACGATAATGTCGCCTTCTTCCGCATTGAATGAGATGAGGTCGCCAACGTGCGCCATATCCGGCCGCATGGGCCGCTCTATTGTCGACGCGTTCACACCAGCAAGCACAGCAACCAGCAGCGCCGCAAAAACGTTCGCATGCTTGCGCAACGCGCCCACGCCAATGCCAACCAGCATAAAAAACGGCAACGCTGCATACAGCGCGTAGCGGTCGACATAGCACGGCGTGTAGACATACGAGGCAACGAACATGCCGAGAATAGGCGCAAACATCCACGTCACCAACAGCTTTGCAGTCGCGCGTTCTTCGATCGTGCTCCATAGCTTTCGCGCTGCAAGCACCGCTAACGGCAGCGTTACGACGGCAAACGCAATCGCAGTCGCCAATCCAACCCCGTTCACACTATCAACACAATCAAACTTAGTTCCCGGAAGAACAAACACAAACGTCTCCACCAAGAACCACAGCGGAGGCTGAATGATCCACGCGACTGCTTTCTCGTAACTCGCAAAGCGCAGCACCCACGGCACTACGCTCAGCGCAATTACGGCATGCGCGACGGCCCACGCCGCATTGCGCCGCCAGCCACGTGGCTTCTCAAGGAAAAGGAAAACAAACTGCGAGGCAATACTCAACGCGCCAAGCAAATGGGTGTTAATAAGCAGCAGGTTCAGGGCAGCGTTCACATGCCACCCGCGCCGTGAACCGCGCGTGGCAATGTACAGCGCCCACCACGAGCCAAGCGCAAGCAAGTACATCAGGCCGTACATGCGGATCTCTTGCCCGTAAAAAATGTAAGGTTTCGAGAGCGCAAAGCAGAGCCCAGCAACAATTGCCGGAAGCAGGCCCGCAATTCG
>CALEZK010000022.1 GCA_937928585.1 uncultured bacterium
TTCGATTTCGTGCCCGTTCCCCCAGGCACCGAGAAGGATTGGACGCATCCACCGTTTGAAGGGGCGATTGTAGATGGTGTCGTCTGGGGGCGCGGCGCCGCCGACGACAAACAGAACGTGATCGGCGCAATGGAAGCCGTGGAATGGCTCATTACAAACGACTTCAAGCCCAAGCGCACCGTGATGCTCTCGTTCGGACACGATGAGGAACTCGGCGGTCCCGAAGGTGCGCAAAAAATCGTTGCCCTTCTCAAGGAACGAAAAATCACGCCCGAATGCGTGGTCGATGAAGGCGGCTCCGTCCTCGAAGGCATGATGCCCGGCGTTTCGTCACCCACTGCGCTCATCGGTATCGCCGAAAAAGGCTACGTCAGCTTCGCCATCACCGCGCACCACCAGGGCGGCCACTCGTCAACACCGCCCAAGAGCAGCGCAATCGGAATTCTCGCCACAGCAATTACCAAGATTGAAAACAATCCGTTCCCCGGCGGACTCTCCGGGCCAACCCGCGCCATGTTCGCCGCAATGGGTCCCGAAATGTCCTTCGGCCAGCGCGCCATATTCGCGAACCTCTGGCTATTCAGTCCCGTCGTCGAAATGATTCTCGCCGGTCGGCCTGAAACGAACGCAACACTCCGCACCACCTCCGCCGTCACCATTATCGAAGGCGGCGTCAAAGACAACGTGTTGCCGCCCGAAGCCACCGCAACCGTGAACTTCCGCATTCTCCCCGGCGAAACGGCGGAGTCCGTCAAGCAACGCCTCATCGAAATAATCGACGACGACAGAATCACTATCGAACCGATTGAAAAAGAACCGCGTGATCCGTCACCGGTCTCCGATGTAAACGCCCCGAGCTACAAAGTGCTCGAACGCACCATTCGGGAAGTCTGTCCGGATGTCGTTGTTGGACCCTTCCTTGTCCTTGGCGGCACGGACTCGCGTTTCTTTTATGAGGTAACGCCCAACGTCTACCGCTTCGTGCCCGCGCGGTTCAAAGGCGATGAACTAAAAATGATGCATGGCGTGAACGAACGGTTGTCCGCGCAAAACTTCGGAGAAATCTGCCGGTTCTACACGCAACTGATCCGCAACTTTGACGCGGCGTCGTAGCAACCCGGCTGCTAGCATATGAGCAACACCAACGTCCGCATTCGCGCGGTTGTCTTCGATCTTGATGGCACCCTCATCGATTCGACCGACGCCATCGTCCAGTCCTGCATGCACACCTTCGACGTCATCGGCGAACCGCGCCCGGATCGCGACGCGATCGTGCGCAACATCGGCTATACTTTGGAACAACACTTCGCCCTTTTTACTCAGCATGACGTGCACGATTGCGCGCGCATCTACCGCGAACATTACGCCGGCATCTGCTGCGCAATGACGACCCTAATGCCCGGCGCGCGCGAAGCGCTCGACGCGCTGAAGACCATGGGATACCGCCTCGGCTTCGCAACATCGAAACGCCGCTTGTACGCGGAGAACATCCTCGAACATCTGCGCGTGCTGAATTTTTTCGAGGCCCGCATCGGGCCGGACGACGTCGCCAACCCAAAACCAGCGCCCGACGCAATGCTCGCGGCGATCAAGCGCTTCGAACTTTCGCCGGAGGAAACAATCATGGTTGGCGACACGCATTTCGATGTCGAATGCGCGCACAGCGCGGGCTCGCGCTGCCTCTGCGTAACAACCGGATACGAAACACGCGCGGAACTCGAAGCCCTGCAACCCTGGGCCATCTTTGACACACTGCGCGAAGTCGCGGGCCATATCCTCTTCAAGCGATGAGTGTTACTTGAGTATCGCTTTCACCTTGGCCCGATCCGAAGCCCCAGGTTCGTTGATGGATTCCGCCCGCACATTAATCTGACGGCTTCCGCTCGCAGATCCGCCGGCCTCGATCCTCAGTTTCAGCGTCTTCTGCGCGCCCGCCGCAAGATTGGATACGGCATACCCGGCGCCTGTCATCTGATTCGTTATATTTGTGTTGCCATCGAAGTACTTCAGCGTATATCCGTTTGCAGTACCGTCACCAGTCACGACAAACGAATCGGAAAGCATGCCGATGTTCTTGATAATTACGCTAACGTTCGTGGAATCGCCTGCAGCAACTTTTGCCTTCGCTTGCTGCTGTTTGCCCGATGTATTTACGATGCCCTCCCCGCGCAACTTGTTGCCTTTGCCAACAACCAGATCGGGCTGGTAATCCTTCTCCACCGTCATATTGTCAAACTGAATGCCATAAGTAAGCCCGTTCGGTTGATCCGTGCCTGTCCGGGTGAAGGCCGCCGTCCGAAGGCCAAAGTACGTCCCCGTCAACGGAGTCGGATCCTGTCCGTTCACTTCGACGTCCCCGCCCGATGATTCGATGCGCGCCGCCAATGAAAGCGATCCGTCCGTTTCGTACTCGCCCTCGATCACAAAGGTGAAAGTATCGGTAATGCCCTTGAAGGAACGCTTGCTCACCGCGTCGATCGCGCCGTCACCATTGTGTTCGAATAAATGCAGCGATCCTTCCGCGGTGCCGCCCCAGGGGTCTATTTCGTCGCCCTGAAGTCGCAGCGTCAGAATTGCTATGTAATACTTTTGCCCGTCGTTTATGTCCTTGAACCCAATGAAGCTTCCGGGGGTATTGGCGGGGCTCCCCAGCGCGCCCAGCGCAACCGTCACGGACCGGTCGTCCACTTCGGGGTTGTCTTCCTTTTCGAGCACTATCTCCGATACGTCAATATCCACGGCAAAACGGAAACGCGAATCACCGATGTTCGTAACGTTGAAAAACTTGGATTGATACGCAAGCGATGCGCTCTCCGGAAGCGCATATAGGTCGATCAGGCTCTCCAACGCCTTTCCGCCACTACTATTTACTACGCTCCACGCGCCGGACGACGCACCACCGCCTATCTGATGCGATTTCGTCAAGCTGAACTGATAGTTCTCAGAGCCATCCTCGAAATCGTCCAGGAATGTCGCAACTACCGCCGGTGATTCCGGGGAATAAAGCAGACCAAGCGCGGCAACGCAGAACAGGATCGAAAAAGGAACTCGGAACATGACATCATCCTCCGATTAGACAACTGTCACCTTGGAACTCCCAGTATACAACAGTAATGGAATACCGCAAGTCGATCGGAGTGATCTTCCCCGGCTACCATCACGTCCTAAAGTGAACTTCATGCAACGTATCTATCTGGACAATAGCGCGACCACGCCCGTGCGCCCCGAAGTGCTCGAAGCGATGCTTCCCTACCTGCGCGACGCCTATGGCAACGCAGGCTCGGTCCATGCCTATGGCCGTGCAGCTCGCCGCGCCGTAGACGACGCGCGCGATGAAGTGGCCGCGCTTATCAACGCGGATCCCCGCGACATCTACTTCACCTCCGGAGGCACGGAAGCCGACAATCTGGCCGTGCGGGGTCGGGTCGCGGCGAACTCAGGCAGGAAGTGCCGCATGATCGTTTCGTCGATCGAACATCACGCCGTGCTCCACGCCGCCGAATATGTTCGCGCACATAACGGCGTCGACCTCGTAACGGTTCCGGTAGACAAAGACGGCCTTGTAGATCCCGATCAGTTGGAATCATACCTGACAGATGAAACCGCGCTCGTCTCCATCATGCACGCAAACAACGAGACCGGCGCAATCCAGCCGGTCGAAAAAATTGCGCAGTCATGCGTCGCTCGCGGAATCGTCTTTCATTCCGACACCGTGCAAAGTGTCGGGAAGATTACCGTCGACGTGCAATCTTGTCCGATCGGTATGCTGGCCATTTCCGCCCACAAACTCTATGCGCCCAAAGGCGTGGGTGCCTGTTACATCCGAAAAGGGGTGGACCTCGTGGCGCAATCCATCGGCGGTGGCCAGGAGCGCGAACGCCGTGCGGGCACCGAAAACGTCCCGGGCATCGTCGGCCTCGGAAAGGCCTGCGCGCTCGCCCGCGCAGAACGCGACACAGCCGCGAAGCGCATCGAAGCGCTGCGTGATCGGCTGGAAACTGGCGTGCTGGCCCGCGTTCCCGGCGCAGTGGTCAACGCCGCAAACGCGCCGCGATTGCCCGGCATCGCCAACATCGCATTCCCCGGTGTCGACGGCGAGTCTCTCGTCCTCGCGTTGGACGTAGCCGGATTCGCCGTCTCCAGCGGCGCCGCATGCACCGCCGGTTCGCTCGATCCGTCTCACGTCTTGCTCGCCATGGGCCAGTCTTACGAAACCGCGCAGTCCGCCATTCGCTTCAGCCTCGGCATCTACACCACCGAATCAGAAATCGACAGCCTTATCGCCGCGTTGCCGGAAGTATTGGCGCGCACCCGTGCCGGAAGGTAAGCTTGCGAACCGGCGAACACCAATCTCAGTTCTCAGGGGCGCTGCATGACCGATAGTCAAAGTTCCGGAACCACGTCTGACCAACTAGCGCGCTGGCCGGTCGTCGCGGGTATCTTCGTCGTTGCAGCGGCCACCTTGCTCATGGAAGTCGCGCTCACGCGTATCTTCAGCTATACCATCTGGTATCACTTCGCCTTCATTACCATCGCCGTCGCCCTCATGGGATTCGGCGCTAGTGGAAGCATCGCGTCACTGTGGCCCGGATTCGTCACGCGCGGCCGTGCAGTCCTCGCGTGGACCGCGCTCATGTCCGCGCTCGGCGTTTTTATCGTCCTGTATACAGCATCGCGCTCAACTTTCGATCCGATGTGGATCGTGCAACATCCAATCGAAATTGTTCGCTTCGCGATCTGCGTGATCGCCGTCACGGTCCCGTTCTTTTTTGCTGGCCTTACGGTGTCCCTCATTCTCGCAAGGTATCCCCGTCAATCCGGTTTGCTCTACGGTGCGGATCTCGCGGGTGCAGCGCTCGGATGCGCGTTGCTTCCACTTTTGCTCCCGCCGCTCGAAGGCGCTGGCGTGCTCACCGCGTGTGCCGCCCTGTTTATCCTCGGCAGTCTCTTGCTCGCGCCGTTTCCTTCCCGCGTCTATTACGGCGTGCTCGCTGTCGTGGTGTTCGCGTCGCTGTTCCAACCATGGAACCTCGAGTTCACCCCCAGCAAGAGCAAGCAGTACCGCATGCTCGTATCGTCGCGCGAACA